>NZ_JAYSCO010000016.1:0-15870 GCF_041914865.1 Pseudoduganella sp.
GGGGTCAGGTCTGACAATCGGACAAATCGTGCCGGAAGGCACGATTTGTCCGATTGTCAGACCTGACCCCGAATTTCAGTCCGGTGCGGTGGTATCCGTTTCGCTGGTTTCGTAGCCGGCTTCGTCGGCGTCCTGCTCGCCGGGCGGCTGGTTCTTGGCGGCGAGCTTCTTCTGCGCTTTCTCTTCGGCCTTGCGCTTTTTCTCCAGCTCGCGCTGGCGCTTTTCGTACTGGAAATTCGTCTTTGCCATGTGCTGCCCCTCCTTTGATGGTGTAGAGCAATGGTGACTGCGGTGTGGGCCCGCGCGTTTGATCCATGTCAAACTCCTGCCCCCGGAACATCAATAGTTTATATGTTCCACTTTAAAGGAGGAGATATGCAGAACTTCCGCAACCAGCAGGGACAATCGATGGCGCCCGCTATCGAATACCTGAGCCAGATGCAGCGCATCTATTTCGACTCCTGGCGCCGCTGCGGCGACGCCGGCGTACGCTGGACCCAGAATGCCATGGAAACGTGCCAGCGCATCGGGCAGGATATGTTGAGTGCTCCACTTAACCATTGCCAGGCGCTCAGTGAAAAACTGGGCGATTACCAGCAGGACGTGCTGCACGTGGTGTCGGAAACCCAGTTGGCGCTGGCGCGCACCGTGAGCGACAGCACGCGCGCCACCGCCGATACGGCGCGCGATATGGCCGAGCAGCAGGCCAGCCAGTTCGAGCGCAGCGGCCGTGACCAGGCCGACACCCTGCGCGAGCAGGCGGGCGCGGTGCGCGACCGGGCCGGTGAGCTGCGCGAGCAAGGCGGCGCCATGGCGGAACAGGCCGGGCACGCGGCCGCCCACGCTGGCGAGCAGGCCCAGCACGCCCAGCCGGCGGGCCATGGTCAGCATGGCGCCGACAAGCGCGACGGTGGTGCCGACAAGCGTGATGCCGGGCCGGAAAAGCGCGAAGGCGCACGCGGCGGCAAGGGCGGGCAGGATAACGCCTCCACCGTGCACCAGCGCGCCGGCGCTTAAGCGGCGCGCCGCAAAGCGGCCTCAACCGCGCGGGTGATGCTGGGCATGCAGTTGCTTCAGGCGCTCGCGCGCCACGTGGGTGTAAATCTGGGTGGTGGAAATGTCGGCGTGCCCCAGCAGCAGCTGCACCACGCGCAGGTCTGCGCCGTGGTTCAGCAGGTGGGTGGCGAAGGCGTGGCGCAGCGTGTGCGGCGACAGCGGCGCCGTGATGCCGGCCTTGGCGGCGTGCTTCTTCACCACCACCCAGAACATTTGCCGCGTCATCGGCCCGCCGCGGCCGGTGACGAACAGGGCCTCATCCTGCTGGCCGTTGAGGATGATGCCGCGCGCTTCGCGCAGGTAGCGTTCGATCCACAGGCGCGCCTGTTCGCCGAACGGCACCAGGCGCGTCTTGCTGCCTTTGCCGGTGACGCGCAGCACGCCGTCGTTCATGCTCAGCTCGAGCGTTTTCAGCGCCACCAGTTCCGATACGCGCAAGCCGCTGGCATACATCAGCTCCAGCATGGTGCGGTCGCGGATGCCGAGCGGCGTGCGCAGGTCGGGCGCGGCCAGCAGCGCTTCGACCTGGCTTTCGCCCAGCGTATGCACAAAGCGCAGCGGCTGCTTGGCCGACGCCAGGCGCAGGCAGGGATCTTCCGCGATATGGCGCTGGCGCAGCGCGCGCTGGTAGAAGCGCTTGAGGGCCGACAGGCGGCGGTTGGCGGAGCTGGCCTTGGTGTCGGCATGGCGCGCGGCGAAATAGGCTTGCAGGTCGGCGCTGCCGGCGGCGTACAGGCCGCCGACGGCGGGCCGGGTCGTCTCCAGCCAGCGGGCGAAGGCGGCCAGGTCGCGCCGGTAGGCGTCGAGCGAGTTTTTCGACAGGCCGTCTTCCAGCCACAGGCTGTCGCAGAACTCGTCGATCAGAGCAAGGTTGCCTGCTGCCATTGGTACTCTTGGTGTCCTTCATGCGCCAGCAGCCAGCGCTTCACGCCCAGGGTGAAGCCGTGCTGGTCGTCGCTGCCGGCAAAGCCGCCCAGGCCGTCCGCCGCCATCACGCGGTGGCACGGCACCAGCGGCGGGAACGGGTTGCTGCGGCAGGCCTGGCCGACGGCGCGCGCCACCGAATCGAGGTGCCTGGCCAGTTCGCCGTAGGTACGCACCTGGCCACGCGGGATTTCGCGCAGGGTTTGCCAGACGCGGCGCTGGAATTCGCTGCCGCGCATGGCCAGCGGCAGGTCGAAGCGGTAATCGGCGTCCTGGCAGTAGGCCTGCAGCTGGCGCGCGGCCTGTTCCGCCAGCGCGTTGGCCGGGGCTTGCTCGGGCGTGTCGCCGGGCAGGTAAAACATTTCCGTCACCACCGCGCCGGCGGTGCCGATGCCCATCGCGCCGAACGGCAGGTGGATGATGGCGGCGAAATTCCGGCTGCCATGTTGTATTTCCGTCACGGTTGCTCCAATAAAACTGTGGCATTCATGCTACACCAGTGCGCCAGGATAGGGCAAAAAAAAACGCACCCGAAGGTGCGTCTTGAGTCTTTTTATTCACCACCCCGGCCGTTTCACCCCGCTTATGGCGATGGCTACAGCATACTGTCAGGCGGCGTGTCTCCTCTATGTATCCGCGGCATTGCTGCCTGCTTATTCTTCTTCACTCCCCACTAAACCCGTGTCCTTGGCCACCATGGTGCAAGCTGCACCGTTCGGGGGCGTCGCCATAGTAACCGATCTTTTTTCAAATATCGTTATTTATTTTGAGCAACTTGACACGGCGCGGATTTACTTGGCCGTTTCGCGGTTGATGGCCTGGATCAGCTCCTTGCCGACCCGTTCTTCCACCTGCTTCTGCACCGGCAGCAGGGCATTGCGCCACAGCGCCTGCTCCTGCGCGCTCAGGTTATAGATCTGCGACTTGCCGGATTTGCGGATCGCTTCCAGCGCCATATCGTTGTCGCGCTGGGCAATGGCTTTCTCGTACGTGGTAGCTTCCTTCATCGCCCCCTCCAGCTGCAGGCGGATGTCGGCTGGCAGGCCGTCCCAGAACTTCTTGTTGACGATCACCGCGTAGCCCAGGTAGCCGTGGTTGGAGAGGGTCAGGTGCGACTGCACCTCATGCATCTTCTGCGTATACATGTTCGAGGGCGGGTTCTCGGTGCCGTCCACCACGCCGGTCTGCAGCGCCAGGTAGGCTTCGGAGAAAGCCAGGGCCTGCGGCACGGCGCCCAGCGCGCGCATCTGCGCGTCCAGCACCTTGGAGGCCTGGATGCGCATCTTCAAGCCTTTGAAATCGGCCGGCACGCGCAGCTGGCGGTTGGCCGACATGATCTTGAAGCCATTGTCCCAGTAGGCCAGGCCGGTGATGCCCTTGGCTTCCAGCTTTTTCAGCAGGCCTTTGCCGATCGGCCCTTCGGTCACGTTGTACAGCGCCGTCTTGTTGGGGAAGATATACGGCAGGTCGAAGACTTCGAATTCTTTCACGCCGAGCGGGCCGAATTTTGCCAGCGAGGGCGCCAGCATCTGCACCGCGCCCAGTTGCAGCGCTTCCAGTTCTTCCTTGTCCTTGTATAGCAGGCTGTTAGGGAAGACCTGCACCTTGACGCGGCCGCCGGTGGCTTTCTCCGCCAGCTGCTTGAAACGTTCGGCCGCCTGGCCCTTGGGGGTGTCGGGCGCCACCACGTGGCTGAATTTGATGACGATGGGCGCCTGTGCCAATGCCTGGGACGTGACAAGGACGGCCGCGCCGAAGGCGGCCAGGAGGAACTTCATTGGCATGGCGTCTCCCGGCGAATTTTGTGCATTATTATTCTCAACATACATTGTGCTCACTGAAATATTGGCACACAACTGTGGAAACCCACAATACAAGTGGCAACAGGATTCGATACCCTCGGCGCATGTCCAAACGCATATTCCTGCCCTCCCCCGTGCGCTGGCTGCTGCCGGTCGTGCTGGTATTGCTGTTTGTCGCCATCGTGTTCTGGCTGCCGTGGCAGGCGCGCCAGCTGGAAAGCACGGAGCGGCAGGAACAGCTGATCGCCGATACGCTGTGGGTCGAGCAGTCGATCCGCTTCCAGCTCGGGCGCCATGAGGAAAGCCTGCGCAGCCTGGCCAGCGACATCGGCGCCGGCCGCCTGGCGCCGGGCGAAGTGCAGCAGCGCATGGCGCGCATGCTGAAAAACGGCGCGGAGCTGAAAAGCGTGCTGCAGCTGGGGCCCGACGGCCGCGTGCTGGCCGCCAGCGAACCGGCGCCGGTGGCGCCCGGCACCCATATCGCGCTGAGCCAGTCCTCGCTGGTGGCGCAAGAGCGCGCGCGCCGCTCGCACAACCCGACTTACGCCGAACCCGAGCCGGGCATCGCCGCCGGCGGCGCGCCCGGTCCGCTGGGGGTGGAACTGTACGTGCCGGTCTACCGCGGCGAGGCCTGGCAAGGCAGCCTGGTCGCCACCTTCCAGCTTAGCAGCCTGCTCGATGAAATGGTGCCGTGGTGGTTTGCCCAGGACAACCAGATCAGCCTGCTCGACCGCGACGACAATGTGCTGGCGCGCCGCACCTCGGCCGGCCCGGGCCACGGCGTCTACACCCACAAGCGCGCGCTCGACCTGCCCGGCGCCACCATCACCCTGATGACCGACAGCGTGAAGGCCGAGCCCAAGCTGCTGCCCAACCTGCTGGTCGGCTCGGTGGTGGCGCTGTCGCTGGCCCTGCTGTGGAGCCTGTTCGCGCTGTGGGGCCACATTTCGCGCCGCCTGGCGGCCGAGGGCGAGCTGCGGCAGCAGATGGCCTTCCGCACGGCGATGGAAAACTCGCTGGTGACCGGCCTGCGCGCGCGCGACCTGGAGGGCCGCATCACCTACGTCAACCCGGCCTTCTGCCAGATGGTCGGCTACAGCGCGGAGGAGCTGGTGGGCCGCCTGCCGCCCATGCCTTACTGGGCGCCGGACGTGATGGGCGAGTACCAGCACCGCCTGGCCAGCGCCCTGGCCGGCTCCCTCACGCCGGAGTTCGAAACCCTGTTCCAGCGCCCGGACGGCACGCGCATCCCGGTGCTGGTGTTCGAGGCGCCGCTGGTGGACAAGGAAGGGCGCCACACCGGCTACATGGGTTCCATCCTCGACATTTCCGACCGCAAGCGCATGGAGGAGCTCAACCGCCAGCACCAGGAAAAGCTGCAGGCCAGCGCGCGCCTGGCCACCATGGGCGAAATCGCCTCCATGCTGGCGCATGAGCTGAACCAGCCGCTGGCCGCCATCTCCAGCTACACCACGGGCGCCCTCAACGTACTGGCGCGCGGCGGCGACGCGGCCACGCTGAAGCCGGCGCTGGAGCAGGCCGGGGCCCAGGCCCAGCGCGCCGGCGCCATCATCCGCAGCGTGCACGAATTCGTGAAGAACCGCGAAATGGAGCGGCAGGACGTGGCGCTGCAGGCCATGCTGGACAGCATCCACGCCCTGATCGAGATGCAGGCGCGCCAGCACCAGGTGTCGCTGCAGGTGGAGCTGCCGGCCGCGCTGCCGCAGGTGCGCGCCGACCGCATGCTGATCGAGCAGGTGCTGCTGAACCTGACGCGCAACGCGATCGAAGCCATGGCCGACGTGGCGCCGCTGCAGCGCGTGCTGCGCATCGTCGCCGCGCACGACGCGGCGGCGGCGCAGGTGGTGGTGCAGGTGGTCGACCACGGCCACGGCATCCCGCAGGACGTGGCCGAGCGCCTGTTCTCGCCCTTCTTCTCGACCAAGGCGGAAGGCATGGGCATGGGGCTCAACATCTGCCGCACCGCGATCGAATTCCACGGCGGCACACTCACGCACCGCGCCAATCCGCAAGGCGGTACCATATTCACATTCACGCTGCCCGTGGCGGGCGGCGCATAAGGGAGACACCCAAGATGCTACATATCGTTGACGATGAGGCCGTGGTGCGCGATGCCTTGCTGTGGCTGGCGTCCTCGCGCGGCATCGCCGCCACGGCCTACGACGGCGCCGCCCCCTTCCTCGCCTTCGTGCAGGGCGGCGCCTTCGATGCGGAAGGCGACTGCGTGCTGCTCGACGTGCGCATGCCCGACACCAGCGGCATCGCCGTGTTCGACCAGCTGGCGGCGCGCGGCCTGACGGCGCGCCTGCCGGTCATCTTCCTGACCGGCCACGGCGACGTGCCGATGGCGGTCGATACCCTGAAACGCGGCGCTTTCGACTTCTGCGAAAAGCCGTTCAACGACAACCAGCTGATGGACCGCGTGCAGGAAGGCCTGGCCGCCTCGCGCCTGGCCGGCGGCAAGGCGGCGGTGCAGGCGCGCCTGGCCACCCTGTCCACCCGCGAGCGCGAAGTGCTGGACCTGATCCTGGCCGGCAAGATGAACAAGGTGGTGGCCGACGAACTGGGCATCTCGATGCGCACCGTCGAAGTGCACCGCGCCCACATCTTCGACAAGATGCAGGTCAAGACCGCGGTCGAGCTGGCCGGCCTGCTGAAATAATTACATAAGCACTTATACGTGTGCTATTCTCGGTCCATGAAACAAGGACTCGGAACCCAACTACGCCACCTGATCGAGCTGCTGGACGGCGCGGTGCAGGACGCCTACGCCGAAGCCGGCCTCGATTACCGCCCGCGCTACACGCCCGTCATGCGCGCGCTGGCGGGCGGCCAGCCGCACACCGTCAGCCAGATCGCCGAAGCGGCCGGCATCACCCAGCCGGCCGCCACCCAGACCGTGGCGCTGATGGTGAAGGAAGGCTGGCTGGAAGCCCAGGCCAGCCCCACCGACGCGCGCCAGAAGCTGCTGGTCCTCAGCCCGCAGGGCAAGCGCCTGCTGCCCAAGCTGCAAGCCTGCTGGCGCGCCACCGCCGCCGCGGCCGACGACCTGGACGCCGAACTGCCGCATCCCCTGTCCGACACCCTGGCGCGCGCCATCGACGCACTGGCCCAGCGCCCTTTTAGCGAACGTATCCGCCAGGCCAAGGAATAGGCCAAACCGCCGCTGCGGCTGCGGGCGTGCGCCCGCGCCGGCGCTCAGGCGCCCATCACCGCCTGGTTGCGGCCGCCCTGCTTGGCGCGGTACAGCGCCTGGTCGGCGCGCCGCACCCAGTGCTCATAGCTCGCTTCATGCTTATCGCTGACCGCGATGCCCAGGCTGACGTGGCAGCGGAACACCTGTCCGTCGTGGCGGATGTCGCTGGCGGCCACCCGCTCGCGCAGGCGCTCGGCGAAGACGAAGGCGCCCTCGCGCCCCGTTTCCGGCAGCACCACCAGGAATTCCTCGCCGCCGTAGCGCGCCGCCGCGTCCACCTCGCGCATCACCGAGCGGATGCAGGCGGCCAGCGCGCGCAGCGCCGCGTCGCCGCCGGGATGGCCGTAGAAGTCGTTGACCTGCTTGAAGTGGTCGATATCCAGCAGCACCAGCGCGGACGGATGGCCGGAACGGCGCGCGCGGTGCCATTCCGCATCCAGCGCGCGGTCGGCGGCGCGCCGGTTCAGCAGCCCGGTCAGGGCGTCGGTGGTGGCCAGGCGCTCCAGGTCGATATTCATGCGCTGCATCTCCGACAGCAGGCGGTCGGTCGATTCCTGCCAGTGCGAAAACAGCTGGTAGCCGAAGAAGGCGATCACGATGATGATGGCGGCGAACACCCAGTAGAAGATCCACACCGTCTGGCGGAACACCTCGGCCACGCCGGCGGCTTCCGTCTCCGCCAGGCGGATCGTGACATAGCCGTAAATCAGCACCCCGGCCGCCACCGTGGCCAGCATGCGCAGCACGGAACGGCGCGAGCCGCCGCGCCGCTTGCGCATCAGTTGCTGGCGCGCGAGCTGCCAGCGCGCCACGCGCGGCCAGAGCAGCGCCATGAGCGGGCCGCCGATCAGGACGCTTTGCAGGAAGGAGCCGAGCCACCAGCCCTGCCAGATCGGCAGCTGGGCGCCCGGCGCCAGGTGGTTGGTGTAGCTCCAGATCAGGGCGCCGGACGAGCCGAAGATGCTGGCGATGAAGCTGAGCTGGATGTAGAACAGGATCGAGGTCGGGTTGCGCAGGTCGCGCGGCATGACGATGGCGCGGTAGCCCACCGCCATCATGGCGAAACCAAGCGGATTGGCGCAGGCGAACAGCAAGGCCCAGTGCCAGGGCATGCCGGCGTATAGCGCCAGCACCAGGGTGGAGCAGTAGGCCGGAATCGCGCCCCACCACCAGCCCAGGGTCAGCGTGAGCAGCAGGCAGATGGGCAGCGGCGGATACACCGTGACATAGGCCGTGACGCCGCCGACATCGACCGGCAGGCCGGACCAGTGCCACTTGACGGTCGCCAGCCCCAGCGCAATGCAGGCGCCCAGCGCCAGCAGCCAGCCGCCGAAAATGGCGCGCTTCTCGGCCTGGCTGCCGTGGCGCCATACGTGCAATGGCGATAACTCGCGATAACTCTGGACTGCTTCCGCAAAAGGAGACAATTTCTCACCCGGGGTGTGGCCTGGGTTTTCATTATGCACCAGCTAGCCTGCGTGCTGGCCGAGGGCCCACTCCACATGTTCGCGCACCAGCGCCGACGGGTGTTCGCGCCGCGCCTGCAGGGCGGCCAGGATGGCGGCGTCGCCCCTGGCGCCCAGGCGCGCGGCGTTGCCCAGGCCGACGGCCAGGTTGCGCAGCCAGCGTTCGTGGCCGATGCGGCGGATCGGGCTGCCCTCCATGCGGCGGTTGAACTCCTCCTCGCTCCAGGCGAACAGCGCGATCATGCCGGCGCTGCCCAGGGCATGGCGCTCGTCGAAGTCGGGCAGCGTGGCGCGCTGGGCGAACTTGTTCCAGGGGCAGGCGGTCTGGCAATCGTCGCAGCCGTAGACGCGGTTGCCGAGCAAGGGCCGCAGCTCTTCCGGGATGGCGCCCTTCAGCTCAATGGTCAGGTAGGAGATGCAGCGCCGCGCATCGAGCCTGCCGGGGGCGAGGATGGCCTGGGTCGGGCAGACGTCGATGCAAGCGCTGCACTGGCCGCAGTGGGCGCCGGTCGGCGCGTCCACCGGCAGCGGCAGGTCGACCAGGATCTCGCCCATGAAGAACATGGAGCCGGCGCTGCGGTTGATCAGCAAGGTGTGCTTGCCGCGCCAGCCCAGGCCCGATTTTTCCGCCAGCGGCAGCTCCATCACCGGCGCCGAGTCGGTGAACACGCGGTAGCCGAACGGGCCGACGGCGGCGCTGACCTTGTCGGCCAGCTGCTGCAGGCGCGCGCGCAGCACCTTGTGGTAGTCGCGGCCGCGCGCATAGACCGAGATCACGGCCTGCGTCGGGTCGGCCAGGCGCGCCGTTTCGCGTTCGCGCCAGTGCTCGTCGGCGGCGCCGGGCAGGTAGTTCATGCGCGCCGTGATCACGCGCACCGTGCCCGGCACCAGTTCGTCCGGGCGCGCGCGCTTCATGCCGTGGCTTGCCATATAGTCCATATCGCCGTGCATGCCGGCGTCCAGCCAGGCTTGCAGGCCGGCCTCGGCGGCCGACAGGTCAATGTCGGCGATGCGCACTTCGGCGAAGCCGAGTTCCTGCCCCCACGCCTTGATGCGGCTGGCTAATTCGTCTAAATTGGCTTGGGAAAGGGACACGGCCTTACAATGCGGGAAACACCAAACCATCATTTTAGCCTTCCTACGACGAAATGAAGAAATTGACATGCGCAGCCCTGCTGCTGGCCGCCGCCGCCAGCCAGGCGGCGCCGCTGCCGGACAATGCGGAGCTGATCGCCATCAACCGCGCCGACCAGGCCGACCGCACGGGCGATATCGATTGGACGGTGGTCAACCAGCGCGACAAGGAGCGCCGCGAGAAGGTCGGCGCCCTGCTGGCGGCCGGCGCCGTGCGCAGCGCGCGCGATTTCTACAACGCGGCGCTGGTGTTCCAGCATGGCGACACGCCGGACGATTACGCCCTGGCGTTCTCGCTGGCGACCATTGCGCGCCAGCTGGCGCCCGAACATCCGGCGCCGAAATGGCTGCATGCGGCGGCCTTCGACCGCTACCTGGTGTCGCGCAATATGCCGCAGTGGTATGGCACGCAAAGCAAAACCTACAGCGACGGCCGCACCGAGCTCGCCCCGGTCGATCCGAAGGCGGTCAGCGACGAGCAGCGCGTGGCGCTCGGCGTGCCGCGCCTGCAGGACGAACTGGCGCGCATCGCCGAACAGAACAAGCATTTACAAGCGAAATAGAACATGCAGCACTTTAAATCCCACCTCCACGACGAAGCCGGCACCGCCGCCCTGGGCGCGGCGCTGTCGCGCGCCCTGCTGCCCGGCATGGCGATCTACCTGCACGGCGACCTGGGCGCCGGCAAGACCGCCCTCACGCGCGCCCTGCTGCACGCGGCGGGCCATGTGGGCCCGGTGAAAAGCCCGACCTACACCCTGTCCGAACCCTATCGCGTCAACATCGACGGCAAGCCCGCCAGCGTGGTGCACTTCGACCTGTACCGCATGGGCAGCCCGGAGGAATTCCTCGATGCCGGCTTCCGCGAAGACTTCAACGGCGAGAACGTGTGCATCGTCGAATGGCCGGAAAAGGCGGACGGCGTGCTGCCGCCGCCCGACCTTCATGTTTACCTCTCTGTGGCAGGCGCAGGACGTGATGTAGAATTGCAGCCGTCTTCTGCTCTTGGTACGTCATGCCTGCAACGCCTCCAATTCGCCCCAAACATGTAAGCCGCCGCACGGTGCTCAAGGCCGGTGGCACGCTGCTGCTGTCCGTGCTGGCCCCGTCCGCGGCGCGCGCCGCGCAGATCCTGGCCGTGCGCGTGTGGCCGGCGGAGGATTACACGCGCGTCACGCTGGAGAACGACAGCAACCTGAAGACCACCCACTTCATGGTCAAGGACCCGACGCGCATGGTGGTCGACATCGAAGGCCTGGAGCTGAACCCGACGCTGAAAAGCCTGGTCGCCAAGATACAGTCCAACGACCCGTACATCAAGCAGGTGCGGGTCGGCCAGAACCGCCCGAACGTGGTGCGGCTGGTGTTCGACCTGAAGGAGGAAGTCAAGCCGCAGGTGTTCACCCTGGAACCGGTCGGCAACTACAAGCACCGCCTGATCTTCGACCTGTACCCGGTCAAGGCGGTGGACCCGATCGCCGCCCTGATCGAAAAAGGCGAATGGTCGCAGGACGACAAAGACGCCAAGGACGCCGGCGCCACCGGCGCGCCGCAGGCGGGCCAGCAGGCCGCCGCCGCGCGCCCTCCGGCAGGCCAGCCGCCTGCCGCCGGACAGCCCGCCATCGCAGGCCAGACCCCGGCCCCGGCACAAGCGCCCGCCGCCGGCCAGCCAGCCGCCGCAGGCCAGGCTGCCGCACCAGGCCAGGCTGCCGCACCAGGCCAGCCGGCCATCGCCACCCAAGGCGACGCCCCCGGCCAGCGCCCCGGCAGCGCGCCCGCCGGCACCGCGCCGGCCCAGCAGCCCGCAGTGGCCGGCAAGCCTTCCCCCGCCGAGCCGGACCCGGCGCCGGCCGGCCACAAGCCAGGGCATAAGAACGCACCGGAAAAGATGGTGCGTATGCTCACCATCGCCCTCGATCCCGGCCACGGCGGCGAAGACCCGGGCGCCATGGGCTCGCGCGGCAGCCGCGAAAAAGACATCGTGCTGGCCATCGCCAAGCGCCTGAAAGACAAGATCGAAGCCCACCCCAATATGCGCGTGATGCTGACGCGCGACGGCGACTACTTCGTCCCGCTCGGCAAGCGCGTCGAAAAAGCGCGCAAGGTCGACGCCGACCTGTTCGTCTCGATCCACGCCGACGCCTTCGTCAAACCGAGCGCGCGCGGCTCCTCGGTCTTTGTGCTGTCGGAGAAAGGCGCCACCTCGAGCGCCGCGCGCTGGCTGGCCGACAAGGAAAACCAGGCCGACCTGATCGGCGGCGCCAATTCCAAGGGCCACGACCCGCAACTGGCCAGCGTGCTGTTCGACCTCTCGACCACGGCCCAGATCAACGACAGCATGAAGGTCGGCAAAGCGGTGCTGGGCGAGATCGGCGGCATCAACAAGCTGCACAAAGGCTCGGTCGAGCAGGCCGGCTTCGCCGTGCTGAAGGCGCCCGACATCCCCTCGATCCTGATCGAGACCGCCTTCATCTCCAACCCGGAAGAAGAAGCGCGCCTGCTCGATAATGAATACCAGGACAAGATCGCCGACGCCATCGTCAAAGGCATCCGGCGCTACTTCGCCAAGAACCCGCCGCTCGCCAAGAACCGGCTCACATAAGGAAAGCGTATGAACGAAGTCCGCATCTCCACTCCCGAAGGCGCCGCAGCCACCATTTCCCTGTTTGGCGCGCATCTGATGTCGTGGAAAACTGCGGACGGCAAGGAACGCCTGTTCCTCAGCCAGCGTTCCGCGCTCGACGGCAGCGCAGCCGTGCGCGGCGGCGTGCCGGTCATCTTCCCCCAGTTCGCCACCCGCGGCGACGGCCTGCGCCACGGCTTCGCCCGCACCGCCACCTGGCGCCTGGCCGGACAGGGCGGCCACTGGGCCGAGCTGGTGCTGGCCCAGACCGACCTGCCGCGCAACCACTTCCAGTCCTGGCCGCGCGCCTTCGAGCTGCGCCTGCGCTTCGAGCTGAAGGGCGACACGCTCGCCCTGCGCTACACCGTGCGCAACACCGGCCTGCAGGACTTCCAGTGGGCCGGCGCCCTGCACACCTATTTCGCCGTTGCCGAATTCGACAAGGCCACGCTGGACGGCGTCCCCTTCAGCGGCGCGCTGGACGAGATCCGCCCGGCCACGCCGCAACTGCGCCTGGACACCGGCGCCGGCAGCCTGCAGCTGGAACAGCAAGGATTTTCGGAATGGGTGGTATGGAACCCGGGCGCGGAAGGCGCGGCGGCCACCGCCGACATGGACGACGGCGACTACCGCCGCTTCGTCTGCATTGAGCCGGCGCGGGTGGACAAGCAGGTGCTGGCAGCCGGCGCCGAATGGACCGGCCAGCACAGCATCAGTTTGATTCCTTGATCATGCGGCCCGAGCTGGCCTGCACCGGCCGCGCATTGAACGGGTAAAGACGGCTGAACAAAGCCATTTGCGATGGGGAGGCCTGCACCGGCTCCTTCATCACCAGCCACAGCACGCCCTCGGTGCATGGCGGCGTGGTCAGCGACCCCATGAAAGTATAGTAATCGCGGCGCTGCGGCAGCAGGTCGTTCGGGTCCAGCACGATGGACGGCGTGGCCGTATCGCCCTTCTCCAGCGGCAGGTTGTTCCACACGGTCTGGATGGTCGGCTGCGGCTTGCCGCGTTCGAGCAGCAGCGCCAGCACCGCCAGCTTGCCTTCCACGTCCTTGTGCACCAGGTGCACCACCATCTCGAAGCCCTTGCCGTTGATGCGCTCCTCGGCCGGACGGTGGAAGTGGAACTGCTGCAGCTCGTAGGTGCGGCCCGCCACGCTCAGGTAATTGCCCGGACCGACCGCCACCTGCACTGTGTGGCCGTTGTCGGTCACGCTGAAACCGGACGGACGGTAATCGAAAGCGATCTGCTCCAGGTCCACCTTCATGCCGTCGCGGATATCGATCGGCGACTGGCGCGTGCCGGTCGCGCATTTGGCCCAGTCGGAATTGATCTTGTGCCAATTGGACGGGCCGAACTCGCCCTCGTAGGTCCAATGGGTGCCGTACACGCGCGGTGGCGGCGCCTTGGCGGCAACGGCCGCAGCGGCAGCCTTGGCCGCCTGCTGCTTGCGCGCCTTCTCGGCGGCCGCGATGCGGGCAGCCTGGTTGGCGCGCATTTCGGCCAGGCGCTGGGCGATTTTCTCGGACAGTTCCGCCTCGGCGCGCGCCTCCTCCTCGCGCTGCGATGCGGCGCTCTTGCGCGGCGGCGGCACGTATTTGGGCTTTTCGGCGGGTTTGGCGCCCTGCTCCATATTCGCCTTGTCCGCCGCAGCGGCGGCAGCCAGGTTCGGACGAATATTGGGCACGCCTTTCGACGGCGCGGGGGCCGCAGGATCGGCGGCGCCTGCTGTCCCGAACACGAGGCAGCAGGCCGACAAGGCGATCAAGTTACGCATGTTAAATCCGGAGGAGAGAACTGTTTCTCCGGTTAACGGTTGCGCTACGGGAAAACTTGAGTGCGGCTCAACGCTTCAGCATGCGGCGGCCAAACTTCCAGGCGCCGCCCAGGGCCATCGGCACCAGCGCCGCGCTGATACCGGCCAGGACGATCGCGCTCAAGTGCTTCTGCACGAACGGATGGTTGCCAAAGACATAGCCCGCCACGCACAGCGACACCACCCACAGCAGCGCGCCAATGACGTTAAAGAGCTGGAAGCGGGCATGGGTCATGTCCGACACCCCGGCCACGAAGGGCGCGAAGGTGCGCACCACCGGCACGAAACGCGCCAGGATAATGGTCTTGCCGCCGTGCTTCTCGAAGAACTCGTGGGTACGGTTCAAGGCATCCTTGTTAATCCAGCGGTAATTCTGGGTATACACCCGCTGCCCGATAGCTTCGCCGATCCAGTAATTGGTGGTATTGCCCAACACCGCGGCAGTGGTCAGCAGGAACATCAGCAAGCCCAGGTTCATGTCGCCGGTTGCGCAGAAGGCGCCGGCAATGAACAGCAGCGTGTCGCCCGGGAAGAAGAACAGCACCACCAGGCCGGTCTCGCAGAAGACGATGGCAAACAGCAGGGCATAGACATACATGCCATATTGTTCGATCAGGGTGCCCATGGCGCGGTCGACGTGGACCAGCATGTCCAGCAATTGTACGAAATCCATTATTAATCCAAAGTGGTTGCGGCGGGAATCATACCAAACAGTCCATCTTACAGGCTAAAATTGCCCGGCACCTTATAACCGGCTTAGAACCCCCAAAAGGAGACAACCTAGTGAAGTCCTGCCTGACCGCCGCACTGGCGCTGGCGCTGCCCATGGCCGCCATTGCCGCCCCCACCAAGGAACTGCCGCCCAAACCCACCGTGGGCGACATCGTCAAAGCCTCCAAGCCAGGCGAATGGCGCCAGCTGGACCCGGCCAACACCCTGTACATGGACCTGCCTGCCGGGCGCGTGATCATCGAACTGGCGCCCGCCTTCGCGCCGAACCACGCCGCCAACATCCGCACCATGGCCAGGGAAGGCTACTGGGACGGCCTGTGGGTCTACCGCGTGCAGGACAACTTCGTGGCCCAGTGGGGCGACCCGCGCGAGGACAAGCCGAAGGCGCTGGGCACGGCCAAGGCCAAGCTGGAGCAGGAATTCACGGTGCCGATGAAGAACGACACCCAGTTCACCCGCCTGCCGGACAAGGACGGCTATGCGGCCCAGGTCGGCCACTCCAACGGCTTCCCCGCCGCGCGCGACCCGAAAACCGGCCAGACCTGGCTGGCGCACTGCTACGGCATGGTCGGCGTCGCGCGCGGCAACGAGTCCGACAGCGGCAATGGCGGCACCCTGTACGCCGTGATCGGCAATTCGCCGCGCCAGCTGGACCGCAATATCACTGTGGTGGGACGCGTGGTCAGCGGCATGCCTTTGCTGTCCGTGCTGCCGCGCGGCCCGGCGCCGATGGGCATGTATGACAAGGAAGAGCAGAACGTGCAGATCAAGTCCGTCAAGCTGATGGCCGACGTACCGGAAGCCGAACGCACCAGGTACGAGATTTTGCGCACCGACTCCGCCAGTTTCGCAGCCGTCGCCGAAGCCCAGCGCAACCGCGGCGGCCCCTGGACCAAGCACGCATTCGGCCACGTCGACCTGTGCAACGTCCCCATCCCCGTCCGCGAAGTCAAGTAACCCCAAGAAATGTCCATGTTGGGGTCAGGAAGAAAAGTGGACATTTTTCCTCCGGAAATGCCCATTTTTTAACGTACCCCGCGGGGGGCATATAAATGTTGGAATTAATGGCCCACACCCCCCCCCCCCCACCCGGGCCC
>NZ_JAYSCO010000016.1:15880-18956 GCF_041914865.1 Pseudoduganella sp.
AAACAACCAAATAAATTTTCTGTTTGGGTTCACCCAATAATTGTCCTATTGCCCCCATAATTTTACAATTTTTCTTCCGGACCCCGAGGTGGACATTATAATGTGGCAATGAATGCGCCTACCCCACCACGCCCGATCCGGGCCCTTCCTGATCAACTGATTTCCCAGATCGCTGCCGGCGAGGTGGTGGAGCGGCCTTCGGCTGTCGTCAAGGAGCTGCTGGAGAATGCGCTGGATGCGGGCTCGACCCACATCACCGTGCGCCTGGAGGAAGGCGGCGTTAAACGGATTTGTATTACTGATAACGGCAAGGGCATCCCGCCCGACCAGATGCCGCTGGCCCTGGCGCGCCATGCGACGTCGAAAATCGCTTCGCTGGACGACCTGGAAAACGTCGGTACGCTGGGCTTCCGCGGCGAGGCGCTGGCGTCCATCGCTTCGGTGGCGGCGCTGACCCTGACTTCGCGCACCGCAGACGGCGCCCATGCCTGGGAGCTGGAGGGCTCGCACGAGGGTACGGTGGTGCCCTCTTCCGGCGCGCCCGGCACCACGGTCGATGTGCGCGACCTGTATTTCAATACCCCGGCGCGCCGCAAATTCCTGAAGTCGGAGCAGACCGAATTCGGCCACTGCGCGGAGGTGGTGCGCCGCATCGCGCTGGCGCGCCCGGACGTGGCTTTCACCCTGAGCCACAACGGCAAGACCGTCGACCATTGGATGGTCAGCGATATGGCCAAGCGCAGCGCGCAAATCCTGGGCAGCAATTTCGAGGAGGCGCGCCTGGCGCTGGATGAGGGCTCGGGCGTGCTGCGCATCCACGGCTTCGCCGGCCTGCCGACCGCCTCCAAGGGCCGCGCCGACAGCCAGTACTTCTACGTCAACGGCCGCTTCGTGCGCGACAAGCTGCTGGTGCATGCGGTGCGCGCGGCGTATGAGGACGTGCTGCACGGCGACCGCTATCCTTCCTACGTGCTGGCGCTCGACCTGGACCCGGCGCTGGTGGACGTGAACGTGCACCCGTCCAAGATCGAGGTGCGCTTCCGCGACAGCCGCGCGGTGCACCAGTTCGTGTTCCATGCGGTGCAGCGCGCGCTGGCGGCGACGTCGGCCACTTCGCACGGCAGCGTGCCTTCGCCGCTGCCGGCTGCCGATAACCTGCAGGCTTCCGGCCCGGTATGGCGCCCGCAGCAGCAGACCAGCTTCGGTTCGATCCTGAATCCTGACTACCGCCCGACCTTCTCGCCCTCGCCGTTCGGCGCGCCGGGCGCGGGCGGCGGCGTGGCGCAGAGCACGGAACGCTACGGCGCACTGTGGGCGCCCGATGCGCGCGACAGCGCGGGCAGCGGCAGCGCGACGGCGGCCGACGGCGGCAACGGCTTCCGCGCCTCGGCCGACTACGCCCTGCCGCAGGCGGCGCCGATCGCCGCCAGTGCGGCCCAGCTGGCGGGCGAGGAATTCCCGCTCGGCTTTGCCCTGGCGCAGCTGCATGGCATTTACATCCTGGCCCAGAACAGCAAGGGCCTGGTGCTGGTCGACATGCACGCGGCGCACGAGCGCATCCTGTACGAGCAGCTGAAGAACGCCCTCGACGCGCAGATCGACGGCACCGAGATGTCGGTGCAGAACCTGCTGATCCCGGTCACCTTCTACGCCGACGCGATCGAAGTGGGTACCGTGCAGGAACACGGCGACACCCTGAAAACCCTGGGCTTCGACATCGCCGTGATGTCGCCCACCACCCTGGCCGTGCGCGCCGTGCCGGCCCTGCTGAAGAACGCCGACGCCCAGACCCTGGCGCGCGACGTGATCCGCGATGTGCGCGAATACGGCGGCTCGCGCGTGCTGATCGAGCGCCGCAACGAGCTGCTCGGCACCCTGGCCTGCCACACCGCCGTGCGTGCCAACCGCATCCTGGCCGTGCCGGAGATGAACGCCCTGCTGCGCCACATGGAAGCGACCGAGCGCGCCGACCAATGCAACCACGGCCGCCCGACCTGGGTGCAGATCGAAATCAACGCGCTGGATAAGCTCTTCCTGCGCGGACAGTAAGTAACACATGACCCAGTTGAACAAGCGCCCGCTGGCGGTCGCCATCATGGGGCCGACCGCCTCCGGCAAAACCGCCGCCGCGCTGGCCATCGCCCAGCACGTGCCGTGCGAGATCATTTCCGTCGATTCCGCCCTGGTCTACCGCGGCATGGATATCGGCACCGCCAAGCCCTCCAAAGAGGAGCTGGCGGCGGTGCCGCACCACCTGGTCGACATCATCGACCCGCTCGATTCCTATTCGGTGGCGCAGTTCCGCGCCGATACCCTGCGCCTGGTCGCGGAGATCAGCGCGCGCGGCAAAGTGCCGCTGCTGGTGGGCGGCACCATGCTGTACTACAAGGGCCTGGCCGATGGCCTGGATGACCTGCCCGGCGCCGACCCGGTCCTGCGCGCGCAGCTGGACGAAGAAGCTTCCCGTATCGGCTGGCCGGCCATGCATGCGCGCCTGGCGACTGTCGATCCCGAGACCGCCGCGCGCCTGAAGCCGGCCGACGCCCAGCGCATCCAGCGCGCGCTGGAAATCCACGCCCTGTCCGGCAAGCCGATGTCGGAGCTGCTGGCGCAGCGCGCGAAGGAAGAACTGCCGTTCGAGCTGGTTTCCTACGCGCTGGAGCCGTCCGACCGCGCCTGGCTGCACGAACGCATCGCGCGCCGCTTCGACATCATGCTGGAGTCGGGCTTCCTGGATGAGGTGAAAACCCTGCGCGCGCGCGGCGACCTGCACCCCGGCCTGCCCTCCATCCGCTGCGTCGGCTACCGCCAGGCGTGGGAATACCTGGATGGGCAGATCGACTACGCCGCCATGCGCGAAACCGGCATCATCGCCACCCGCCAGCTGTGTAAGCGCCAGCTAACCTGGCTGCGCGCCATGCCGGAGCGGATTGTGGTGGACTGCTGCGCCCCGGACGCGGGCGAACAATTGCAGCGGCAGGTGCTTGCCAAAATCGCCACGGCGTAATCAGTCCTTGACAGACCGGCGATCAGCGCCGATAATGCTGGCCTTGCGGTGATATAGCTCAGTTGGTTA
>NZ_JAYSCO010000016.1:19056-92306 GCF_041914865.1 Pseudoduganella sp.
GAGCATAGCATTCATAATGCTAGGGTCGGTGGTTCAAGTCCACCTATCACCACCAAATTAAGCTACAATGTACGACCGCGGTGATATAGCTCAGTTGGTTAGAGCATAGCATTCATAATGCTAGGGTCGGTGGTTCAAGTCCACCTATCACCACCAGGATTCTTCAGGAAAGCCTGAGCCGGAAACGGTTCGGGCTTTTTTGTTTTGCGCCGACCACCATGAAAATCACCCGACATATCCTGCTGGCGTGCCTGTTTGCCTTGTCCGCTGCGGCAAAGAGCGATGAAATCGATGGCATCCCAGTTTCAAACGATGCCATTTCCATTACCGAATTCTGCATGGCTTCCTGGCCCAGGGATTCCGTCGCCAATCGCGAGGAAGGCGTGGTCGGCCTGATGGTACTCGTCGATATCGACGGTACAGCGGCCGATGCCAAGGTGATTGAAACGAGCGGCTTTCGCAGCCTGGATAAAGCCAGTACCGCAACAGCGCGACTGTGCAAATACGCACCCGCAAAAAAGGACAACTTGCCCGTCAAGGCCTGGTTCAAACTGCAGCATTATTGGACCGCGGGCGCGCCTGCTTCTCCCATCACAAATCACCCCGCTTGCGTTCCTCCGCCGTGGCCACGGGAAGCCCTGCTGAACAATCACCAGGGCGCGGTCAAGCTCCAGTTCCTCGTCGACACCAATGGGGAAATCAAAGATTACGGCATCCTCAAATCGAGCGGCTACGCCCACCTGGATAAAGCGGCGGCCGAAGGGATTGCCAAATGCTGGTTCCGTCCCAAGAATGAAAATGGCCGACCGATCAAGAGCTGGCAAACCATGGAGTACCACTGGACCTTGGAGTAAGCGAGTTTGCGCTAGATCAGCACAGGATTCTACCGCCTCCATAGACTGTCCCAACGGAGGTGACAACCATGGCAGACCTGATGGCCCCAATGGCCCGTATCGTGGCCGAGCATCGCGAGACGATTGTGAACAAGCTGGGTGGCGAGGCGGCGCTGGCGAGGGCGCTGCAGAATGAGCGCGCCGTCGAGTCGGTGGCGGAGGTGTGCTACGCCCTGCTGCCGGGCGTGGTCAGGCTGGCGGTGAAGGAGCCGCAGTTCCGCGCTTTCGTGCTGGCGAACCGCGACCGGGTGACGGCGATGCTGCTGCCGGCCTAGCGGCCGGCAATCTGCGCGAAGCCTTCGCGCAGTTCGTCGGCGTCTTCGGGGCGTACCACGCGCGCGACCTCTTTCCCGTCCTTCAGGAACACCACGGTCGGCCATAGCTTGACGCGGAAGGCGCGGCCCAGCACGCGGCCCGGGCCATCCTCCACCTTGAAGTGCGGGATGTTGGCGTACTCGCGGTAGGCCTCGGCAATGGCTGGCTGGGCGCCGCGGCAATAGCCGCACCAGTTGGTGCCGAATTCCAGCACCGCCGGTCCGGTGAGCGCATCAATGTCAGCCCGGCTGGGCTGCTCTGCTTTGTAGACAGTTTCCATCATGCCCCCACCTTAGCACGGTCTGGCCGGCTTATGCGCCCGGCTGGATGGCGCCGTCGACTACGCGCGGCACCTTCTGCGGGTTGTCGTTGGCCAGGGTCGATGGCAGCGCCCACGCCGGCGCATCCTGGTAGCACACGGGGCGCAGGAAGCGGTCGATGGCGGTGGCGCCGACCGAGGTGGTGCGCGGGTCGGAGGTGGACGGGAACGGGCCGCCGTGCACCATGGCGTGCGCCACTTCGACGCCGGTCGGGAAGCCGTTGAACAGGATACGGCCGGCTTTGCGCTCGAGCGTCGGCAGCAGGCCGGCGGCGATCTCGCGGTCATCGGCGGTGGCGTGCACGGTGGCGGTCAGCTGGCCTTCGACGTGCTCGGCGATGCGGCGCAGGTCGTCGGCGTTGCGGCAGCGTACCAGCACCGAGCTGGGGCCGAAGTTCTCGTCTTCCAGCGCCGGGGTGGAGAGGAAGGTCTCGACGTCGGTGCTGTACAGGTGCGGCTGCGCGGCGCAGGCGGTGCTGCCGGCGCCGCCCTGGGCCAGCAGTTCCACCTTGTCCAGCGCGGACAGCTTGCCCACGCCGGCTTCGTACGATTTGTGGATGCCGGGGGTCAGCATGGTGGTGGACGGCTTGGCCTGCACCGCTGCCGATGCGGCGGCGGCGAATTCGTTCAGCTCCGGGCCTTCCAGCGCGACCAGCAGGCCGGGGTTGGTGCAGAACTGGCCGGAGCCCATGGTCAGCGAGTCGGCGAAGCCTTGCGCGATGCGCGCGGCGCCGGCTTTCAGGGCGCCCGGCAGCAGAAACACGGGATTGATCGAAGCCATTTCCGCGTACACCGGGATCGGTTCCTTGCGCGCCTGGGCGATGCGCACCAGGGCCAGGCCGCCGCCGCGCGAGCCGGTGAAGCCGACCGCTTTGATGGCGGGGTGCGCCACCAGGTCGGCGCCGATCTGCACGTCGCCGATCACCAGCGAGAACACGCCTTCATGCAGGCCGCAGTCGGCCACGGCTTTCTGGATCGCCTTGCCCACCAGCTCGGAGGTGCCGAGGTGGGCCGGGTGCGCTTTCACGACCACCGGGCAGCCGGCGGCCAGGGCGGAGGCGGTGTCACCGCCGGCGACGGAAAACGCCAGCGGGAAGTTGGAGGCGCCGAATACGGCCACCGGGCCGACGCCGATCTTGCGCATGCGCAGGTCGGCGCGCGGCGGCATGCGCTCTGGCAGCGCGGAGTCCAGCGTGGCGCCCAGGAACAGGCCGTCGCGCACGACTTTGGCGAACAGGCGCAGCTGGTTGACGGTGCGGCCGCGCTCACCTTCCAGGCGCGCCTGCGGCAGGCCGGATTCCTGCATGGCGCGCTCGATCAGCTGCGGGCCGAGGTCCAGGATGTTCTGCGCTACCTGCTCCAGGAACTGGGCGCGCTTTTCCAGCGCGGTTTCGCGGAAGGAGTCGAATGCCTGCGCCGCCAGTGCGCAGGCGCGCTGCAGGTCGGCGCTGGTGGCCATGCCGAACGCCGGCTCGATTTCGATATTGCGGGCCGGGTCGGTCGCCTTCATCTGGCCCGCGCTGCCTTTGACAGCGGCTTGGCCGATCAACATTTCACCTGCGATCTGCATTCTTTGCTCCTGGTTGTATTGGGGTTCGGCAGGGCCGAAAGTTTACTTGAATTTGGCGCAAGGGTCTGTGCGCTTTTGCACCGGAACTTTGCGGATTTCGTCATAGCTGCCCTGCAGGCCTTCCGGCTCGACGAAGCCGATGGCGCGCACGTTCAGCCTGGGTTCGATGGCATTCAGCCAGCGCGGCACGCCGATATCCTTGCGCACATGGCCGTTGCCGGCAATGAGCACCACGTCGCGCGGCTGCTGGGCGCGGATCAGTTTGGCCATCCAGATATCGCGCGCCACCTGGGCGTTCACCATCCCTGGCAGCATCAGGTCGGACACCATATTGCAATGGCCTTCCTGGATCGCTTTTTCCTGGCCGCGCCGCAGGTCCGGCGGCAGCGGGTCTTTCAATTTATAGGCGGCCACGGTGGCGGCATCGAAGCTGGAGGCCAGGCCGTCGCGCACCACCTTGGAGGCGTCGGCGCGCGACAGGTTGGCCGCGACCAGCGGCAGGTGGTGGGTCAGCGCCAGCTGGATCACCGGGTGGTAGTACTGCCATTCCCAGCGCTTGCCTTCCATGACCTTGATGACGCAGGAAGCATCCAGGCAGCCCTTCTGCGCGGCGTCCAGCAGGCCCTGGGTTTCGCGGTCGAACTGCTCCATGGCGATCGCCGGGCGCCAGCCCGCTTCCACGCGGCGCTGCAGGTCTTCAAAGCGCAGCTTGTGGCCTTCCTTGTTGTCGTGCACCTCGCCCAGCAGAAGCACCTGCGGGTTGGAGGCGGTGGCGGGGGCCGTGTATTCCACGGTTTTCTTGCTGCTGCATGCGGACAGCGCCAGGGCGGCCAGCAGCAGTGCGATGGTGTTTGACTTCATCGTTGCGTTTCCTCGAAAGCGGCTAGTCTAACAGGGCCGGCCCGGCGCCGCGCTGCTGCAGCAGGAATTCGACCAGGCTGCGCACGCGCAGCGACAAATGGCGCGCGTGCGGGTAGATCAGGTAGAACGGGCGCGTGGTGCCGCCATGCTGCGGCAGCACCTGCACCAGTTCGCCGCTGGCCAGTTCGCGTTCGACGGTAAAACGGTAAGTCTGCGCAATGCCGCCGCCATGCAGCGCCAGCGTGTTCAGGCCGAGGAAGTCCTCGGCGCAGACAATGGCGTCGCCCAGCACCATCTCCAGTGGCTGGCCGTCGCGCACGAAAGTCCAGGGCACCAGGCGCCCGGTGCTGGGCAGCACGAACTGGATGCAGTCGTGCTGCGCCAGCTGCTCCAGCAACTGCGGCGTGCCGCGCCGCGCCAGGTAGGCCGGCGCGGCCACCAGCACCAGCGGCGCGTCTTCCAGCAGGCGCGCGATCAGGCTCGAATCCTGCGGGGCGCGGCCGCGTATCGCCAGGTCATAGCCCTCCTCGGCGAAGTCGATATTGCGGTTGCTGATGTGGACTTCCACCTGCACCTCGGGATACAGCTGGCGGAAGGCCGCCAGCCGCGCCAGCAGGCGGTAATGGGCGTACGGCGTCGGTACGCTGATGCGCAGGCGGCCGGCCGGCGCGGCCTGCTGGCCGGTCACTTCGCGCTCGGCTTCCACCAGTTGCGACAGGGCCTGGCGGCACTGCTCGAAGTACACGCGGCCGCCGTCGGTCAGGCGGATCTGGCGCGTGGTGCGCACGAACAGGCGCACGCCAAGACGCTCCTCCAGGCGCGAAATGGAACGGCTCACCGCCGCCGGCGTCACGCCGGCCTTGGCTGCCGCCGCGGTAAAACTGCCCTGCTCCGCCGCCAGCACAAACAGCTCGATGCTGCCCAGCTGCATATCGTCAAAATGCCGCTGCATTTATTACCCCATGTATCAATTCAATTACTCAAAGCCTGATTTATCCACCTCGAAGTCATAAGTATAGTGGCATCACCTTAACTGAACCATGGAGTTCGAAATGAGCAAGACTGCAATCGTGACCGGCGCTTCCAGCGGCCTGGGTTTCGCCATCGCCAAAGCCTACCTGGCACGCGGCTATAACGTGGTGGGCAACGCCCGCACCATGGACCGGCTGCAAACCGCCGCCGCCCAGCTGGGCAATCCGGCCAACTTCCTGCCGGTGGCGGGCGACATCGCCGCACCGGCCACCGCCAAAGCCCTGTTCGCGCAGGCGGCGGCGCGCTTCGGCAAGGTGGATATCCTGGTCAACAATGCCGGCATCTTCATCGCCAAGCCGACCGTCGATTACACCGAAGCCGACACCGACGCCATCGTGGCGACCAACCTGAAGGGCTTCCTGTTCCCGGCGCAGGAAGCGGTGCGCCATATGGAGGCGCATGGCGGCGGCCATATCGTCAACATCACGGCCAGCCTGGGCGTGACCCCGGCCAAGGCCACGGCCCTGCTGCCGGTGCTGATCAAAGGCGGCCTGAACATGGCGACGCGCGCCCTGGCGCTGGAAGTGGCCGGCAAGAACATCAAGGTCAACGCCGTGGCGCCCGGCATCATCAGCACCCCGCTGCACAGCAAGGACGCCGCCACCCAGGAATTCCTGAAAGGCCTGGTGCCGACCAAGCGCATGGGGTCGGCCGAGGACATTGCCGACGCCGTGCTGTACCTGACCGATTCCACCTTCATTTCCGGCCATGTGCTGACGGTGGACGACGGCGCCGCCGCCGGCAACTGGTAAGGAGAGCGCCATGCCCTACGTGAACATCAAGGTCACGCGCGAACGCGGCGGCCCGACTGCGGAACAGAAAAGGGAACTGATCGTGCGCACCACCCGCATGCTGCAGGAAGTGCTGGACAAGGACCCGGCCACCACCTTCGTCATCGTGGACGAGGTGGACACCGACAACTGGGGAGTAGGCTACGAGTCGGTGACCGAGCGGCGCGCCCGGGGCGGCTAGCTTACAGCCCGCACACGCTGTGGATACTGGTGAACGACACACCACCGACAATGGCGCGGCCAATGCAACTGACCTTCTGCCAGCCATTGTCGGACACGGCAAAACCGCCGATCACCAGGGCCACCACCACGGCGCCGAGGATCAGGGTGCCTCTTAGCGTATCATTAATCTTCATTGCTTCTGTGACAAATTTGCGAACACACGATTCTAGACGCTGATGGCGCGCGCCGCCAAGGCGCAACCGGGCAATAGTCGCGTAATTCCAACTATGTGCAGGCCAGGGCGTGCAGCTTGCTGATCGTGGTCCAGCTGCGCGAGGTGACCGCATCGCCCAAGGCCTTGCCCATGGCGGCGGCGGCGCGGCTGGCCAGCACCCCGTCCGGGCACCAGATGTAGGCGGCGTGGCGGCCCAGGGCAAACGCTTCCGGCTGCCAGCTCAGGTGCGCCAGCGGCTCCAGCTTGCAGCGGTCTTCTTCGGGTTTGCTGAGCACGCCCACCACCAGGCGCGAATGGTCGCTGGCCACGCCCTGCAGGCTGTTCTGCGCGACGATTTCGGCCAGCTGGGCGGCGTCGATCACGGTGACCTTGGCCGGCACGCCCAGCTTCAGCACCAGCGCATCCTGGATGCGCGCCGCGCAATCGGCTGCCTCGGCCGGGCTGCAATCGAACACCACGTTGCCGCTGTTGAGCAGGGTGCGCACATCGCTAAAGCCCATCTCCGCCAGCACCTGGCGCAAATCCGCCATGGCGATGCGCTTGGCGCGCCCCGTGTTTATCCCGCGCAACAAAGCGACCAGGCGTTGCTTGCTCATGACCATCCTCCCTGCATGGCGCCAGTATGCGGCAGCTGGCGCGCCGGCGGCGCTCAGCTTGCAGTGGGGGCGTGCAGGGGGGCGTCCGGATGGCGCTCGGGGCCGGTGTCGCTCGGCGTTTCGCGCGGGATGCGCAGCACGAAGCTGGCGCCCTGCCCCAGCGTGCTGGTCACGGAAATGGTGCCGCCGAACTGCTTGACGATCAGGTTGAAGACGATGTTCAGGCCCAGGCCGGTGCCGCCCTGGCCGCGCCGCGTGGTGACGAACGGGTCGAACACCTTGTCCAGCATGTCGGGCGCAATGCCCTTGCCGTTGTCCACCACCTGCATCTCGATCCAGTCGCCGTCCGGCACCACGTTGATGTTGATGTTGCCGGCGCCTTCCGGCTCGAAGGCGTGCTCCACGCAGTTGAGCGTGAGGTTGGTGATCACCTGCGCCAGCGCGCCCGGATAGCTGTCGAGCATGATGTCGTCCGGGCAGTTGATCTCGACCACGATGCGGGTTTTCTTCAGCTTGGGCTGCAGGCTGGACACCACCTCCCCGATGTATTCCTTGAGTTCGAAGCGGCGGCGCGCCTCGCTCACCTGGTCCACCGCGATCTGCTTGAAGCTGTGGATCAGGTGCGCCGCGCGGTAGGCATTGTTCATGATCAGGCGCGCGCTTTCGCCCGCCGTTTCTATGTATTTCTGGATTTCCGATTTCTTGACCTGGCCCGACTTCATCGATTCGTCGACCGCCGTGGTGGCATCCATCAGCACCGAGGCGCTGGTCAGCGCAATGCCGACCGGGGTATTGATCTCATGCGCCACGCCCGCCACCAGCGAACCGAGCGACGCCAGGCGCTCGGCCTGCAGCAGCGATTCCTGGGTGCGCTGCAGGTCGTCCAGCGCCTGCGCCGTTTCCTGCGCCGAACGGCGCGCCTGGTCCTCCGCCTCGCGCGTGCGTTTGATGATCGATTTCACCTTGCGCTGGATGGCGTTAAAGCCGCGGATCACATCGCCCAGTTCGTCGCTGCGTTTTTCCGGCAGCTCTTCCACCTCATCACTGCCGCGCGTGGCCAGCTCGAACAGACCGTCGCGCAGCTTCTTCAGCGGATCGAACACGATGCGCAGCGACAGCGCCAGCGCCACCACCAGGATCAGGTCCAGGGTCAGCACTTCCACCACCTTGCGCCGCACTTCGGCCGCCAGCGTGGCGTCGATCTGGGCCCGGCTGAAATTGACCACCACGCGGCCGACGATGACCGGTTTCAGCGCGCTGCCGGCGGCGCCCGCGTCGCGGTAGGCCAGGTCGGCCACCACCGGCGCGCCGGCAATCGTGGTTTCGGATTCGATGGGAACGATGGAGCCGTCCTCCTGGCGGCGCTTGCCCGAGAACAGGCCGACCGAGGTGTCGTAGACGCGGATCGCCACCAGCTCGGGCGGCAGCATTTCGGCCGCCACGATATTGTCGACCTTGGCCTTGTCCAGGTCCCACAGGGCGGAAGGCAGGCTGGTTTGCAGGCGGGTCAGCACCCCCTCGCGCAGGCGCTGGTTGGCCACTTCCAGTTCATGGCCCAGGCTGTACTGCGCATAGGTGCCGGAAATGCCCAGCACAACGGTGACGATCACCACGAACAGTGCAGTCAACCGGCCTTGGATACCAAACATTCACTCCCTCCCCATATTCCCACCAATGTACGGGAAGGAGTGTCGCTTGGCAAGATTTTAAGGGTGATGCCACGCCAGCACTTTGGTAAGATTGGATTTGCTTACCAGGAGAACCAGAGAAATGACGGCCACCTACCGCCACCTGCCGCTGGCCGAAGTCCAGCCCGGCATGGTGCTATCCGACGAACTGCTCGACAAGCAGGGCCAGGTCCTGCTGCCGGCCGGCACCGTGCTGACGGAAAAAATGCTCGAACGTATGCCGGGCCACGGCATCGAATCGCTGGCCGTCGCCGATGAGACGCCGGCCGACCCGGTGCAGCTGGCCGCCCAGCGTGCCGCCCAGCTGGAACGGATCGGCGTGCTGTTCCGCCGCCACGCCCCCGACAACAGCGACGACTGGGCCGCCAATGCCCTGCGCGCCCTGGTCACTGATTTCCGCGTAGGCAAGGAGACTGCATGAGCGCGCCGCTGACGTATGACGATGTGGTGAAAAACCTGGACGACCTGCCCTCGCTGCCGGTGGTTGTGATGGAGCTGCTGAACAGCATCGACCAGGAAGAAGTCGATATCGCCGTGCTGGCCAAGAAGGTCTCGCATGACCAGGCCCTGACCGCCAAGACGCTGCGCCTGGCCAACTCCTCGCTGTTCGGCCTGCAGGTCAAGGTGACCACCATCCAGCAGGCCATCACCTTCCTCGGCTTCCAGAGCACGCGCAACCTGATCACCGCCGCCGCCGTGACCGGCTGCTTCGCCGACAAGCTGTGCCCCGGCTTCGACCACCGCAGCTTCTGGCGCCACTCGATCGCCACCGCCGCCTGCGCCAAGGTGCTGGCGCGCCATGTGCGCTTCAACCAGGATTACGCCTTCACCGCCGGCCTGCTGCACGACATCGGGCGCCTGGTGCTGGTATCGAGCTTCCCCGAGCTGTATGCGGAAGTGATCGCCTACCAGAAAGAGAACGATACCTATGCGCTGGAAGCGGAACGCGTCGTGCTCGGCATCGACCACGTCGAAGCCGGCCTGGCGCTGGCGGAGCATTGGAATTTTTCGGACACGATGCGGCTGGCGATCGCCGGCCACCACGAGCCGGAGAAGCCGGGCGCCGGCTTCCTGGCGACGATTATCCACGTGGCCGACGCGGTGGTGCATGCACTGGACCTGGTGCAGAAACCGGACGACATGGTGCCGCCCGTTTCCACCGTGGCCTGGCAGGCGCTCAACCTGAGCGAAGAAACCTGCATGCACCTGTTCCGCGAAACCGAACTGCAGTACGAAGAGATCGCGATGGTGCTGCTGGCCTGAGGCCAGCCCGCCGGCTCAGTGCGCGCTGGCTTGCGGCATGCCGTTCTGGGCCGAGGCGCCAGCCGGCTTGTCCTCTGGTTTCGGACGGCCTTGCGCGTCCGACAGGCGGTACTTGGTGCGACGGTCGCCCATCAGGTCGCGCAGTTCGCGGATGCTCATGCCTGTGACTTCGTGCATGCGGATCAGCAGTGAAGCGCCCACCGGCAGGCGGTGGTGGCGGATCTTGCTGATCACGGGCGGGGCGACTTCCAGCATGCGCGACAGCGCAGCATCGTTTTTCAATTGCATTTTGCCCAGCAGGATATCCAGCAGGTGGTTCGGGTTGTAGCTTTCCTGCGATGCGAGAGCGTGGTGTGCCATGATGAATCCTCTCTTGACAGTGGAGTGTTGAGGAAGGGCCGAGCAGTGTTGATAAATTCTCATGCTGCACTGCGGGGCGAGCCTTGTTCAACATCAAGACTTAGCGATGATTTCGCGAAAATCTTGACAACAATGCCATTTCAACACAGTCATTATTCCTGTGTCGCACGAAAGAACCTCACGGAAATAGTTACACCGAAACTTCAGGCTGTAACGGAAATGATGCTGCCGGGCGCCGGGGTGCCGGGCGTGGGACGGTTGGCCTGGGCATTTTGCGCCAGCAGGTCCTGGCGCGTCAGGAAGTCCTGCTGCTCGGCGGCACGGGCTTGCTCGGCGGCCTGGGTTTCCTGGCGCCGGGTGGCGGTCTGCTCGGTGCGCTGCGCCTGCTGCTCACGGATGCGCTGCTCCTCCTGGCGCAACTGGCGTTGCTCAGCCACGCGGCGCTCGTTGGCGGCATTGTCGACCTGCTGGAAATTGGGGGTGGTCGGCCCTACTCCATTGACAGCCATGACAGTTTCTCCGGCAAAGTTGCTTATTTAACTCTAGGACTCCACGGCCCTGATTTCAAGGGCGGCGCCGCGATTTACGGTAAACTTGAGGGTATGCAGAAAAAAGTATTTATCAAAACCTTCGGCTGCCAGATGAACGAGTACGACTCGGACAAGATGGCAGACCTGCTCGGCGCGTCCGAGGGACTGGTACGCACCGAATCGCCGGAAGACGCCGACGTGATCCTCCTCAACACTTGCTCGGTGCGCGAAAAGGCGCAGGAGAAGGTGTTTTCGGACCTGGGCACTTTCAAAAAACTCAAGCAAGCCAAACCTGAACTGGTGATCGGCGTGGGCGGCTGCGTCGCCTCGCAGGAGGGCGAGGCCATCGTCAAGCGCGCGCCGCTGGTGGACGTGGTGTTCGGCCCGCAGACGCTGCACCGCCTGCCCAGGATGATCGAACTGCGCCGCCAGTCCGGCAAGCCGCAGATCGATATCAGCTTCCCCGAGATCGAGAAGTTCGACCACCTGCCGCCGGCGCGCGTGGAAGGCGCTTTCGCCTACGTCTCCATCATGGAAGGCTGCTCCAAATACTGTTCCTACTGCGTGGTGCCCTACACCCGTGGCGAGGAAGTGTCGCGCCGCTTCGAGGACGTGCTGACCGAGGTCGCCGGCCTGGCGGCGCAGGGCGTGAAGGAAGTCATGCTGCTGGGCCAGAACGTGAACGCCTTCCGTGGTGAAACCGCCGACGGCAGCGTGGCCGATTTCGCCATGCTGATCGAATACGTGGCCGAGATCCCGGGCATTGAGCGCATCCGCTTCGTCACCAGCCACCCGAAAGAATTCACGCAGCGCCTGATCGACTGCTACAAGAACATCCCGAAACTGGCCGACCAGTTGTACCTGCCGGCCCAGCATGGCTCCGACAAGATCCTGGGCGCCATGAAGCGCGGCTACACGGCGCTGGAATACAAGTCCATCATCCGCAAGGTGCGCGCCGTGCGCCCGAACGTGGTGATATCGTCCGACTTCATCGTCGGCTTCCCCGGCGAGACGGACGAGGATTTTGAAGCCATGTACAAGCTGGTGCAGGACGTCGACTTCGACAACAGCTTCAGCTTCATCTTCAGCAAGCGCCCCGGCACTCCGGCCGCCAACCTGGCCGACGACACGCCGGCCGAAGTGAAATCGGCCCGCCTGCAGCGCCTGCAGGCCCTGTTCGATGAAAACACCAAGCGCCACAGCGCCGCCATGGTCGGCCAGACCATGCAGGTGCTGGTGGAAGGCCCGTCCAAGCGCGGCGGCAATGAACTGCAAGGCCGCGCCAGCAATACCCGCACCGTCCACTTCGACGGCGGTGCCAATGCGCAAGCCCTGATCGGCCAGATGGTCAGCGTGCGCATCACTGAAAGCCTGGATTACTCCCTGCGCGGAGAAGCGATACTTTGAAAACCAAAACCCCGGTGCAACCGCACTACTTTGTTCCAGAACCGCTGGACAACACGCGCCTGGCCCACCTGTGCGGCCCGCTCGATGAGAACCTGCGCCAGATTTCCGCCGCGCTGGATGTGACCATTTTCCGCCGTGGCGAGAAGTTCATCGTCAGCGGCACCAATGCCGAACGCGCCGTCGCCATCCTGGAGCGCTTCTACGAAGTGGCCGACAAGGTGGTGCCGGTGGAGGAAGTGCAGCTGGCCCTGGTGGAACAGCGCGCCAGCGAAGCGCCGGACGACTTCGGCCCGAGCGAAGAGGAACCTCCCTTCCACGAACCGGACATCACCAGCCCGCAGCTGAAGACGCGCCGCCACGATCTGCGCGGCCGCACGCCGCACCAGATCCGCTACCTGCGCAACATCCTGGAGCACGACATCAGCTTCGGCGTGGGCCCGGCCGGCACCGGCAAGACCTACCTGGCGGTGGCCTGCGCCGTGGACGCGCTGGAGCGCGACGCGGTCAAGCGCATCATCCTGACCCGCCCTGCGGTGGAAGCGGGCGAACGCCTCGGCTTCCTGCCGGGCGACCTGACGCAGAAAGTCGACCCTTACCTGCGCCCGCTGTACGACGCGCTGTACGACCTGCTCGGCTTCGACCGCACGCAGAAGATGTTCGAGAAAGGCGTGATCGAAATCGCGCCCCTGGCCTATATGCGCGGCCGCACGCTGAACCACGCCTTCGTCATCCTGGATGAAGCGCAGAACACCACCGTGGAACAGATGAAGATGTTCCTGACCCGCATCGGCTTTGGCAGCAAGGCCGTGGTGACGGGCGACGTGACCCAGGTCGACCTGCAGAAACACCAGAAGTCCGGCCTGGTCGACGCCACCCACGTGCTGCGCAATGTGCGCGGCATCGCCTTCAGCCACTTCTCCAGCGCCGACGTGGTGCGCCACCCGCTGGTGGCGCGCATCGTCGACGCCTACGAAAAATCGCAGGAAGCAGCGGCCGAAGTCGCGCCCCTGCTGCAACCCGTGAAACCTGCCGCCGTAAAGGCCGTTCGCAATGTCCGAAAAAAATAAGCTGACCCTCTCCGTCCAATACGCCGACCCGCGCCTGCAGGAAGAAATCACCCGCCCGATGATCCGCAAATGGGTCAAGGCCGCCCTGTTCGCGCCGGCCGAGCTGACCATCCGCTTCGTCGATGCGGAAGAAGGCCAGGAGCTGAACCGCGACTACCGTGGCAAGGACTACGCCACCAATGTGCTGACCTTCGCCTACAACGAAGGCGAAGACATCGCCGAAGACGAACCGACGCGCGCCGACATCATCCTGTGCACCGACGTGCTGCAGCGCGAAGCGGCCGAGCAGAAGAAATCGGTGGAAGAACACACCGCCCACCTGATCGTGCACGGCGTGCTGCACGCCCAGGGCTACGACCACGAAGACGACGAGGAAGCGGCCGAAATGGAAGGCCTGGAAACGGAAATCGTCACCGGCCTCGGCTACAAAGACCCTTACTAGCATATTAGTTGCCGCACGGATTCCAACTGTGTGGCACGAAAAATTCAGCTCTGCTATTGTTTGCGTTTTGATAATTTCCACGCAGACATATCATGAGCACCGACGTCCTGGCCCAGGTCTATGGCGCCCTTGCCCAGTTCGCCAGCGAAAGCCGGCTGTACGAGCTCACCCTGGAGCAACAGGGTGACTACGGCGCCGGCGGTTTGCTGGTGGAAGCGTTCTACTCCGACGACAGCCTGCAAGAGATCCTGGCGCGCGACATCATCGCCCTCTCGACCAGTGCCACCATCCGCCCCGCCGACCTGCTCGGCCAACGCGCCACCCTGCAAGCCAGCCTGGCCGACGGCAGCCGCACCAGCTTCCACGGCCTGGTCAGCCACGCCGCCATCCTGGGCAGCGAAGGCGGCTTCGCCCGCTACCGCCTGCGCCTGTCGTCCTGGCTCTGGCTCGCCACGCAAACGCGCAACAGCCGCGTATGGCAGGACAAGAGCGTGGCCGACATCGTCGATGCCGTGTTCGCCGACTACGCGCCCTACGCCGACTGGCAATGGAGCGACGACGCGCAAGCCCTGCTCAACGCCATCCCGCCGCGCAGCTACTGCTGCCAATACCGCGAGTCCGACTACGACTTCGTCCGCCGCCTGCTGACCGAAGAAGGCATCGCCTGGCGCCACCAGGACGGCGAGGACGGCCAGACCCTGGTGCTGTTCGCCGACAGCAGCCAGCAATCGGCCACGCCGGAAGACGCCAGCAGCGCCGCCGGCCACGGCCTGCGCTACCACGCCGCGCGCGCCGGCGAACAGTTCGACACCATCCAGGCCCTGCACACCACGCGCCAGCTGGTGAGCGGCGCGGTCGCCGTCATCAGCTACGACTACAAAGCCAAAGCCGCCGTCAGCGCCAGCGTGCCGACCCGCATCAACGACCTGGGCAAGCACGCCCACCAGCCGGAAAGCTTCGACTACCCCGGCCAGTACTTCTACGCCAGCGGCGCCGAAGCCGAACGCTACGCCACCCTGCACATGCAGCTGCACGAAGCGCGCAGCAAACAAAACCAGGGCCGCTCCACCGTGCGCACCCTGCGCGCCGGCACCCGCTTCGACATGCTGCATGGCCCGCTCGCCAAGGACGGCGAAGCCGAGACCTATGTCGTATTGCGCGTGCTGGGCGTCGGCGTGAACAACCTGCCGGCCACCGCCAAGCGCGGCCTGGCCGAACTGTTCGGCCCCATCCCCGAGCTGCTGGAAGAACTCAGCGCGCGCACGCACGAGCTGCCGCCCGACTTCCGCAGCACAGTGGAAAAAGCTTCCTCCAGCGGCTACGCCAACAGCTTCGCAGCCCTCGCAGCCGACGTGCCATGGCGGCCCGCCCACCACGGCGGCGAAGGCCGCCAGCACGCCAAGCCAACCGCCATGGGCAGCCAGAGCGCCATCGTCGTTGGCGAAGACGGCCAGGACCGCCCGCAAGGCGGCAAGGAAATCCACTGCGACCATTTGGGCCGCGTGCGCATCCGCTTCCACTGGCAGGAAACGGCCGACGCCACCTGCTGGGTGCGCGTCGCCCAGCGCTCCGCCGGCGGCGGCATGGGCAGCCAGTTCCTGCCGCGCATCGGACAGGAAGTGCTAGTGCAGTTCCTGGAAAACGACATCGACCGCCCCATCATCATCGGCGCCCTGTACAACGGCCAGGGCGAAGGCGGCATCGCCCCCACGCCCGGCGGCCAGACCGCCGGTGAAGCGCAGCAACCGTTCACCAGCGCGCACGACCACGCTCCTTCCGGCCAGGGCAACACCGCCGCCGGCAACAGCCCGGTATGGCACGGCCTTGCCGCCGGCAGCGGCGACCACCGCAACGCCTCGGCCCAATGGGGCGTGCGCAGCAAGGAATTCGGCGGCAGCGGCTACAACCAGCTGCTGTTCGACGACACCGACCAGCAAGGCCGCATCCAGCTGCGCAGCACGCAATCGGCCACGGAGCTGAACCTGGGCCACCTGCTGCACAACGCCGACAACTTCCGCGGCAGCCTGCGCGGCCAGGGCGCCGAACTGCGCACCGACGCCTACGGCGCCGTGCGCGCCGGCGCCGGCCTGCTGGTCACCAGCTACAAGATCGCGCACAGCGCCGCGCAACGCGAACCGGTGGGCGACAACACCGCCGGCATCGCCATGCTCAAGCAAGCCGTCAAACTCGGCGAAAGCTTCCACGACGCCGCCACCAAGCACAAGACCGTCGGCCTGACCGCCCACACCGGCCTGCCCGACGCCAAGGACGAAGAACCACCACTCAAGCAACTGCAAACCGCCGTCTCCGGCATGGTCGCTTCCGCCGGCGTGGATGCCGCGCTGGCCGATGCCGGCGAGCGCAGCACCGCCGCCGGCAAAGGCAAGCTGCCCCACACCGTCGACCCGATCATTGCCATCTCCGCCAAGGAAGGTCTGTCCATGAGCGCAGCGCGCGATGTGCAGTTTGCAGTCGGCTCCGTGGCCACGGTGATGAGCGGCAGCGACACCCAGCTCGCAACCGGCGGGCAGCTGCGCGTGCACACCATGGAAGCGATCGGCATGCTGGGCGGCGCGGTCAAGCCCGGTGCGCAGGAACTCGGCATGCAATTCATCGCCGCCCGCGACAACATAGACGTGCAAGCGCAGGCCGGCACGCTGGATGTGATGGCGCGCGATGTCGTCAATGTGAAAAGCTCGAACGCCCATATTGATTGGGCATCGGCGAAGAAGATCAGCCTGTCCACGGCGGGTGGAGCAAACATCACCATTGATGGCGGCAATATCACGGTGCAGTGCCCGGGCAAGATCGAGATCAAGGCGGGTAAGAAGTCGTTCGTCGGCCCGGCTGCTAATGAGTATCCCCTGCCTAGGTTGCCTAAGTCAGAAACTAAACCAACGCCGATGAAGTTTGACCTGATGATGACGGCCTTACCCGGACCGATGGCAACGCCTCTAGGCCAATACGATTGGAAAATCGTACGAGCCGGTGGCTCAGCCCGCGATCGTGTCATCGTCCAAGGGCGCTCCGACGATCAGGGCAAGTTGAAAATGACGCCGGCACAGGAGCTGAGGCTATCTGTCGCCGTTGCGCGCTGGCCAAACGATCTTTTGTTGATCGGTCCCGGCATAGCACGACCTTTCGATTTGTACCAGGAGAAAGAAGATTGGTCGCGTAACGAAAAAATTTTGCATGCCATGGCCGCACTCGACTTTTCTGACGTACCTCGCACTCATATTGCGACAGACCCCAGCGCACGAGAGCGATCTCGCGCAGGCGAAGAGCTTGGCGAGGTCAGTACATACGACTTTTTCCAGAAATTGAACGATCAAGCATGAGCAAGCCAATCACTCCGGTCGCCATTCGCGATAAAGATCAGACCAAGGTTGTAGGCCAGGTCGCAAGTCACGCCGAAACCCACCGCCTCGACGTCGTGGACAAGTCAGCGTTTGCCGATCTCAGTTATGGGAACACGGTCAAGTGCTTTACTACGGGCGTGGAGTACTACGACGACTTTTACAATGCGCTAAAAGGCGCGAAAAAGCATGTCTTTATCGCTGGCTGGCAGGTTGACTGGGACGTCGAGATAAAGCCTGGTGAACGCCTGCTTGATCTTCTGCGAGAAAAGATCCTGGCCTCGGAAAACTTCCGGGTCTTTGTCATGCCATGGATGTCTCCGAAAGTAGGGGTGGACACTGGGGACCTAGGTACGATGCTGGCGATTTTCCAGCTCAATGCCGGACGAAAAAACCTTCAGGCATTGTGCTGCCCATCCGCGACACAATGCGACTATCGTGGTATCGAACGGAGCATGTTCAGCCATCACCAAAAACTGGTCGTAATTGATAACGAGATCGGCTACGTCGGAGGAATCGACCTTGCGTATGGACGGCGTGACGATGCCAAGTTTTCCCTCGACCCGGGAAAGCGCCGGTTTAAAGAACGGTACAACCCTGGCATTCCCCCGATGCGTGCAATTACGCCGAAAGATGGTCGCTGCCTTAGCGCGATGGATCTGCTCAGTACAACTTTCACTTTCGGGGCATGGAATAAAGGGGGTAACACTGAACCAGGTGCGTTGCGCCGTTTGCTGACCCAAGCGATGGATCAAGCGGATCGATTATCACTAAGTTATGTGGAAACATTGAACCTTCCGTTCTATCTGAGCCTAAGAGCTGGACGTGCAATAGCACCGCACGGGGCCGCGGCCGTTAAAGCAGGTGTTAAGGCCGGAGTCAATGCCGCGAATGCAACTGCCGACGTCGCGATTGACGCGGCAAACGCTGTGAGTCGCCAATGTGCCGCAATGCAGACACCGGACCTCTATAACGGTGTGCGTCAGTACAAAGTTGGTCAGCAACCAACTTCTTCAATTCCTAATGCTCTGCGCGACGCGGAAAAGGATATCCGCGCTGAGTGGAACGCGGTCTTTGAGCAAATTCCCGAATTTTTGGCGCCGCTGAGAAGGCTGCGGGTAAGCGAAACACCATCATCAGACGTACCAGGGCAATTAGAAAGATTGGAACGTAATGCTCGCACCAAAGCAAACTTGGTCGTGGATTACGCCGCTGACGGTGCCGGCGCCGTCCAACGCGGCTTAGAGTCGACACGCCAAGTCTGCGTTGAGATTGGACCCGCAACGGCACAAGGTGTCGGGCAGGCCAAAGCAACTGCGCGGGCCGCGGTTGAGCAGGTCAACGAATATCAGAAGTTGTTGATCGATGGCATTAATAACCTCCGTGCTGAGTTTGGAAAGCAACTGGCTAAGGTGGGAGAACAAATACGCTTGGGCATCACCAACGGCGTAAGCGATATTTCGCAAGACTTTATGGAAAGCTGCGTTGAAGCGTACAGCGAATTCTGCAAGAACGTGTACGCCTCGCAACTTTGCGTGTCATGGTATGCCGCAGCCGCCCACCCTATGCTGTTCGATCGTGCCACCAAGTCGGCAACTGACGCGGTTTTAGCGGACGATCAGCCTCGTCAACCGTGGCAGGACATTCATTGCAGAATCGAAGGGCCTGCAGTGGATGACTTGGTTCGTAATTTTGTTCAACGCTGGAACGCTAGCAATACCAGCTACTTGGCACCGCAAAAAAAAGAAGGTAGCCGCGAATCCATCACCCCGATGGGCGAAGCTCGACGGCTGACGAAGAAAATCATGCTTAAGAATATTGCCTTGATGGGTAAGGAGTACCTTCCTCCGCCGCGTATCAAAAGTACTGGTGCGCCAACTGGGGTAAGGGTTCGTGTACTTCGCAGCGCACCTTTGAAGATGTGCAAGCAAGAGGCGAAGGTGATGAATAAGCGAGCACCTACTAAACCTCAGCACGAGATACAAGACGTCATGATTTCGCTGATCAAAAAAGCAACTGACTTCATCTATATCGAGAATCAATTTTTTCAGACAGAGTTCGGCGAACCATCTATAAACCCTTGGTCTCCCGAGGGTGTGCGGCAGATGTCTGCCCCCATGAGACACATGATTTCCTCTCTGACAGCCGAGCTTTCTGCGCGAATTACCAGTACCGGCGGAGCACCAAATCAGCGCACGCTTCCAGTAAATGGCATTGGCGTAGCAATCGCCGACCGCATCGCAACCGCAATATGGTTAGACCAACCCTTCCATGTTTACATGGTGCTCCCCGTTCATCCGGAAGGAAAGCTATCGGACTTGGCAATTGCAGGACAAATCCATTGGACTATGCAGAGCTTGGTTTTTGCAGAACTTAGCTTAGTGAATCTGGTTCGATGTGCCATAGCTGCCAAGAAGATCTGCAAGCGCCCTATGGACATAAACTCCTGGAAGCAGGCGTTGACGGCAGCTACTCAGAAAGACGGCATAGATAGGCCACTCGACAGAGTCCCCGATGCCGAGTGGCAAAAATATCTGACACTGCTGAATTTACGAAACTGCCAACGGATTGGGGGGAAGGTTCGTACAGAGCAAATCTACGTTCACAGCAAACTGTTGATAGTGGACGATAGACACATTGTCATGGGGAGTGCAAACATCAACGACCGCAGCTTGAATGGCGACCGTGACTCTGAAATTGCAGTACTTCTACAAGATACTGCAACAGAAAAGAAAACAATTGGTGATGCTGTCACGACGGTCAATACGCTTGCAAGGAATTTGCGGGTTGATTTATGGAAGAAGCATTTGGCACTCCTTGGAAATGGGAACGATATCGTCCATCCAGCCTCACATATGCTCGAATTAATCGAACGTCCCGCTTCACGAAGCACGATTAAAGCTATACAAAAGTTGGCTTTCGATAATGCCGAGTTCTATAAGCAGACTTTCCCGTTTGTTCCCTGGAGCGTCAACGCAACATCTCCGAAAGAACGTGCGGGATCATCGCTATGGCCTACGTTCCAAATGGGAGCTTCAATCAATACAGTCACGTCTGCAGCTAAACGTATGCCTTTTGATGAGGCATTCTGGGCGGGAAAAAGCCACGGGGATGCCGCGCCAAAAAAAATTAGCGGCTTCTTTACTGCATTGCCAACGTATTGGACAATTAATGAGAATAACCAACCAGGTAATATGAGCACTGCACTATTAACCTGGAACAATGAAGAGGCCTTCGGTGATACAAGAGTTGCTTAAGTTCCGCGTTGCTCGTACAAGCGTTAGCGTGCATTCATGCATACTACTAACACTTACTCTTTCTGCATGCACGAATGGCGTAGAACCATCTGGGGCACTAGCAGAACAAGTTAACCGTTCAGATTGGGAGACTGTTTGCCTCGGTCATTTGACTATGCAGTTACCTGCGCATACGACTTTCGGTGCACACCCGGTCGAGTTAGGCTCGGTAGCGAAGCTTGAGGGAATCGGGAATGGTGACTTTGGCGGATGGCTCCGATACGGTGGAATGGAAGTTACAGAGAGTACTCCCAATCCTGCCAAAGGATTGCGAACAGTTCAAACACAAGCGATCGCTAAAATTCCAACTTCGGAGGAATACGAGCTTAGCATCAAAGCTCGGCGAGACGAAGTTCGGAACTGGCAAGAGAATGTCGCCGAATCAAACGATGACATCGCGAGAAGCGTCCTGAGAGATAAGCAAGCAGCACTAGCCAACTCCATCACGGCATCTCGTGTCTCGGGAGAGGCGAAGGTAAACGGTTTGAACGAATTTGCAATTCGAAGGAACAACGAATTCATCGTAGGATTTCGCGATGATGTAGACAGCAGGATACGCGTCTTCAGTGGTCAACTCACGTCACTTGAGCCTGCAAATCCGAAAGCGGCTGCGCTACAGCTCCAACAGCTGCGCAAGCAGTACCAAGTGCGCCTGCCGAGCACGATTCCATCGTCTCCAGGATTTTGTACCGCGTTTGGCTTTCTCAATGAACCATCACAACCAGTTAAAGAGTTCGAGTTCCGTCTACCAATTCAACTGAGCCAATATCCCAACCTGGTTTTTTACATCGAAATGACACCCGGCCAACTAGTCAATCCCAACGAGTCAAAAGGCATCTTCGATAAGAACGCTGTTTACGCAATGATGACTCCGAGTGGAGTGAAGAAGCGCCATGGCCCCCATTCCGTAAAAATTCTTGGTATGCACGGCACAAAGATCGCGCGCGAATATGGACCAATTTGCTCCAAAGAGGGGGGCTGCGCTCCTGCCGACAGAGCTTATGCTTTTCAGGCTGAGCTTCCCGGCGAGGAAGGTCGTGCAGACCGCCCTCGCCTGACTCTTCACATGAGTGCTTTGTATGCTAATGTTCCCGAGAAAAGCGAGACGTCGAAAGAGCCAAGAAGGTGGAGCGCTGAAGCTGAGCTGGCAAACCCTGCACTGACGGGCCATACGCCCCCACCCTTTGAAGTAGGGAAAGCAATCTTCGAACGAGTCTTGAACTCTATACACGTTCGCCCGGGTGCCTTTGCAATCAGCGAAAATCGTACATACGCTCAAAAATGATAATACTCCGCCAAGAATAGAGTCTCTCTTCTCTGTCGATTAGCTGAAGGAGACCCTAACAGGCTACATGCCCACTCAATCAGAGCGGATCATGGCCGACCAAATTCACGGCCGCAAAGTGCGCACGAAACCCAAACGGATCATGATATCCAGGCCTTCCTCCAGCACAGATACATCCGATTGAGAGCGTTCAACCTGCGGACTTCCCCCAACATTCACTTTGTAAACAGGACGACTAAGCGTGCCTTACCGAGGTCTGTCAATCACTTTGGCGCGGAGGCTCTATGCCACACTCACATTGGTACTTCTCGGCGCATGTTCAAATGTAGAGTCACCGACAGAGTTGGAAGTTGTTGGCTACAACCATAGCGCAAGAGGAATTTCAAGTTTCGCCGTGGCGGTGGGTACTTCTGAACGCGAGGCAGGTTACATCGGGCCGGGGCAAGGAGGGGGATCGAATTTCTGTTGCGTTGCTGTTCCCAGCCAATGGACTCCTGGGCTGAAAGCCAAAGTGACACTGATGCGCCTCGATGGGTCGAACTATTCGACATCGGAGCAAGTGGTGGAGATTCCAAAATACGGCAAAGGTGACAATGCATTCTTTGCGGTGCATTTCCTGCGGGATGGACGGGTTAAAGTTTTTGTGACCTCCTACACCCTATGGCACAAGAATTATCCATTGAAGGGAAAAGAGGCAGAGATGAAACCTGGTGAGCCCATCGAAGTTATCAATTGAAGTGCTACAGCCTGCAAGAGGTCCCGGCGCGCGACATCATCGCCCTCTCGACCCGCGCCCCCATCCGCCCCGCCGACCTGTTCGGCCAGCGCACTACCCTGCGAGCCAGCCTGGCGGCCGGCAGGCGCACCAGCTTCCAAAACTTGGTCAGCCACCCCGCCATCCTGGGCAGCGAAGACGGCTTCGCCCGCTACCGCCTGCGCCTGTCATCCTGGCTCTGGCTGGCCACGCAAACGCGCAACAGCCGCGTGTTGCAGGACAAGAGTGTGGCCGTCTTCGCCGACTACGCGCCCTACGCCGACTGGCAATGGAGCGACGACGCGCAAGCCCTGCTCAACGCCATCCCGCCGCGCAGCTACTGCTGCCAATACCGCGAGTCCGACTACGACTTCGTCCGCCGCCTGCTGACCGAAGAAGGCATCGCCTGGCGCCACCAGGACGGCGAGGACGGCCAGACCCTGGTGCTGTTCGCCGACAGCAGCCAGCAATCGGCCACGCCGGAAGACGCCAGCAGCGCCGCCGGCCCTGGATGGAAGTCTGCCCTGGCCCGGGTAAGAACAAACGAGCTATCGCTGCAGGAAGCAATCGAAAGTATGGAACAATCTATCGAGATCAGTTAAGAACGGACGACCTAAGCAATGCAAATTTTTCGAATCTCCGTGGCAGCGGCCATGTCTTTGGTTGCGGCCGGATGCGACGCAAGTTCTTCGGTAGCTGCACCGACGCCGCTGAAGGAAGAATACGGGCTGACGATAGTCGGCTATAACTACACCTCGCGCTACATTCACAGCTTCAGCGTAGATGGACAGGGCGGAGGAAACATTCACGTAAGCAGCGCGACGAGCGGTGGCGGCGGCTCGGTTTGCTGCGCGTCCTACTTCCCCTCCGCAAAAAACACGACTGTAGCGGTTCGCTGGCAAGCGAGTGCCTGCCGCTACATCCATTCGATTCACAAGAACGGCGAGAAGGAGTGGGCTCATCACGGATTTTTCAAAGAACGCGAGGTGCCGGTGATGTTCAGGGCCGATGGCGAACCAGCATACCTTGAGGTTCACATATTCCCCGATGAGCATGTAGAAGCATTTGTCACAAGTAAATTATCGAAACCACGCTTATTGCTCAAGAAAGACCGAGCAAATGATTCCGAATATCCGAGGTGCCCGAATGACAAAGAGCCCGAATAAAGAAGCATCTATCGGCGACCTCAAAGCCCCAGCATTGAAGCCAACCGAGGACGGCCTGCGTTATGCTGCGGGTGCCGCGAATGAAGTTCCTGGGTCTTGCGCGGCTCCTGTGCGCATCGAATCAGCCATTGGATCGCTGGCTACCGCACTGAAAGAACAAGCGTCGTGACCCCGGATGGGAAGGAAAAATGGACGAACATTTTTGAATTTGAACGCGCCTTCGGCACTAGCGGCAGTGGAAACCACGTTTACAAGGAGACGTACAATCCGGACGCCAGAGAGGACTGAGACTGAAGGAGGACGACTAAATGACTACTGGCGGCGATTCACTTCGATTGATTGAGGCACTAGGATAGGATGAAAAAGATTCACTTGGTTTTTTTGTACCTGCTCTTTGCATCCGCAAAGGTGGATGCAGTTTGCTTTCAAAACAATCCACTCGTGCCTGCCGCGGCTAGCTTGAAAATTCATGTTGGGGAATCGCCAGAGTCACTCTGGGCATTTGGGAAATCCCCACATGGGTCCACACAGTCGCCATACCCGGCTGACCCACCTCCGCTATCGGATCAAACAGATTTCGTATTGCCGCAGGGATCGTCGCCGGTTCAGGTTTGGTTCTATGAGGAAAACACTAAAGCAAAGTTCAGAGTATGCCGCGTTGACAGTTGGGTCACCGTCAACAACTTTGATCGCACTGGCGAGCTAACGCGGAAACGGGGCAGCAATGTTCCGTCATCGCCCCTGCAAGAAAGTTTGGAGCGAACGAATCACGTTAGAGCCTTCAGCACGATCTACCGCTATGACGTACAAGGACGTATCGAAGCAATTGAGCAAGCAGATCTTCGGGCAGCCACAACACCAAAATTCAAAGCGTTGCATTGCCGTCGATACGACAATGCGGATCGTGTGATCCTTTGGGTGAATCCCAAACATACCGAACGCTGTCCAACCGCCGAGCCATCAGACCAGGACGAATGGCGCCAGTACAAGTATGGAATCAACAATGGAGAGGAGGTCAACCTCTTATCCCGCTGGCATATCCCTGGAAGTAACGGAAGTTGGGAAGAGCGCTGGGAACCATTCCGAACAGGCTCCGAACCGGGTGCAGCTTGGGGGAGCGCCAAGGTAGACTCACAGCGAGGGGTGCACGAAATAATTGGTTCGAACTACGGCAAGCTGGATGACAATGCCGCAAATACGGTAGTGAACGAATTCGGACACTGGACTGGCTCTAATTACTACTTTACGAAGCCCCCCATCCCTATCTCCGTTCTCGCCAATCCGGAAGAGACTTATAAGTACGATCGCCGACGCATTACAAACGTGGATGAAATGACGAGGCTTATAGAGTTCTTCAAAGCTGGCTCGCATCTGTCGACGCACCGCTACTATACGTTTGCAGGATATGTGGCCCGTCATGAGCAACTGGATAAAAACGGAAAATTAAAGCGAATCATCACGATCAACGACTGGAGGCAGCCTCGCCCGGGACCAAAACCTGACTTTGACGACAAGTTGCTTCAAGCGTCAATACCGCGCTTGATTGCACATCAGGTCTATCATCGTGTCTATGACATTGACGCGAACGGTCGCCCCAAGCTCGTCGCAGCAAGTTGGAATCGCGCAGTACGAAATCCATTGAAGAAAACGCCCTTGTCGGTAGCGGATCTTGTGTATGGCACACCTGATGGGAAAGCAAGATGGAAGAGCCGCGAAGCTTTCGAAGCTGCGTTCACCACAAGTAACACAGCCAGCCACGTGTATCCCGACTCACCGAAGAATGATGGCAATGAATAAGTGGCATTCCCCTTCCACACGGGCCACCTTCGCCTGGCGGCATTCGATCTGCGGCCATTCCTGATCCTTCGCACCGCAAAACACAAAGTGCGCCGGCCCGGAAATCTGGGAATCGGGAGAAGTGACGGAGTATGACAAGCGGTTGAAAGTCTCGCAGATCGTCAAAAAAACGAAACAAGTTAAGGGGCTTCATCTAAAGGTCGACGACATGGCCAAGAAGACCGAGGCTGCAGTTGAGAAGGAAAACGCCGGTGGGCAACTAACTGCCGATGAAGAAGCCCTAGTAGCTGAAGCAGAATACGGAACGCCTTATCCCTTGACGACGGATAAAGACACGGAAGATATGCGCAGCGCTGCAATCACGTGACAAACGTCCGCTCGGGGCGAAGGCGGGGTAATTCCCCCAGCAAACAATCTAACGAAAATCTCCATAAAACATGACACGTCTTATCAGCGCTCAACAACTGGTACTTATCTGTACGGCAGGTATCTCTCTTCCAAGCGTGGCAACAACGCCACCCACTTGGAAAACCGAATGCGTGGGTCGTACGCAATTCTCACTGCCTGTTGAAGTAGAAGTAGCTGGTCTTCCTTTCGAGAATTTTGCGGCGGCAATTGAGGGCGGAAGCAGGTCATCGGGAGCACAATTCATCGATGGACAGTGGGCCGACTACAGTCGAGTTTCCTACTTGGTAGGATTAATATTGGTATCAAATGAATTAAATGATACTCAGATTTCAGAATTGCGAGCACGCTTTAGTAAGCAACCTGAAGTTGATCGTAAGTATCTTAAAGAGCGATCAGCGCCCAGTTCAGGAGAGACCAATGTAACTGATGTGCATGACGACATGCGCCAACTACTTTCCTGGACAAGTGGCGCCAATATCTTATATCTCCAACGTATACGAAACCATCTCGTAACTGCTGAAGTATCAAGTCGGGACCAACAAATTGAGGAGTCAACCCAGATATTCAAGACACTTACCCAGCACACGATCTATCGCGATTTATTTACCGTTCCGGCCGGAAGCGGTGTTTGTTTGCCTTTTGCATTTGTTAAAGATCGTGGCGTAGAGCCGCGGTCGATAACCACGACTTATCGACTCAAGGCCCATCCAGATGTGACTATCATTGTTCAGGACGCAAGTGCACCTGCACTGGGCAAGTCGAACAGAAGGGTCGTGCCGCCCGATGAGGAAATTGATAATTTCTGGTCACAGTACGAGATCAGCCGAACGGGTAGAAAAGTAACTTCACATTGGAAAGTTAACGCAAAACGTTCCGTCCAGATCGATGGCCGTAAAGCAATAGCTTCATTTGTCGATATCGTACGAAAGGACAATAGTAAAGATATTGGCTATTTCGCTACCGTTCCAGGGAATTCCACTCCTAAAGCAGATACCCCCAAAATCACCTTAGCCGTGATTCGAGAAGCAAATCATGCTCGGGCGAAGGGAGTGCAGCCAATCGATGAGAAGGCATTTCTTGACCTCGTAGAGCGTATCGTTTTATCTATTTCGAAGCGGCCTCACTAGCCCAAACTAAACCGAGCGATCTACAATCTCGAAGACTTTTACTCGGCAATTTAGCCAGCGTCCAGCACAGCACTGAAGACCCATCGGAATATAGTTCTCTGGGAGCGAATAATTCCATTGAAGAAAACGCCCATGTCTATGGCGGACCTAGTGTATGGCACGCCTGATGGAAAAGTAAGACGGAAGAGCCGCGAAACTTTCGAAGTTGCGTTCACAACAAGTAACACAGCCAGCCACGACCTGCGGACTTGCCCGCCCATTCGCATCGTAATCAGAGCGACTAAGCGTCGAGGGATTTCAAAAGTCACCGGCAACCCTAATAAGCACTTAGCAGTTGACGTAGCGGTTAACATGAACGTTCCTGCATATCCGACAAATCAGGCTACAACATGATGCGATCAATCTCGTTCTTGGCGTTCTTTATGTTCGCGGGCGCGAACAGCAAAGCTGCGTGTTTCCAAGCTATTCCATTACTTCCTCCCTCCAAGGAGGTAAAAGCATATGTGGGTGATACTCCAGAGGGCCTCGACGTCTTTGGCGAATCGCCTTACGGTCGCGCGCATGCCCCTTATCCACCGGCACCACCGCGCGGATTGGCAAGTCCAGAGTCAATAAGGGTAGTTGCAGATCGAGCAGCAATTAAGGTTTGGTACTTCGAGCCCAAGGGCAAAATGCAGGCATCCCGTATTTGCCGAGTTGATTCGTGGGTATCGAAAGGAGCAACAGAACAACCTCAATCATTTTTTGATGAAATGGCGCGCAACGCGAGAGGAGATGTTCTTACTGAGAACCTGTTGAAGCGCGGACTCACAAAACTCTACACTAATACTTACGTCTACGACGAAAAAGGACGAATCGTACGAATCGAGCAGTCAGACTTCACTAAAGGAACGCCTTCGGCCTCGAAGGCATTGCATTGCCGCCGTTACGATGAACGAGATCGAGTGATACTGTGGGTCAAACCAGAACACACGATGAAATGCCCATCGGGTGAACCTTCCTTAAAAGACCAGTGGCGCGAGTACCGATTTGCCACTGTCGATGGAAAAGACGTTCAGTTGCGCCACCGCTGGCATTTCCCAGATGAGAAGGATCAGTGGCGCGAAGAGTGGGCGCCGTTCCAGATCGACAGTACGCCGGAATCTGTACGCGGACACGCGTATGTTGATGCGCCTCGAGGAGTGAAGGAAATATTCGGTTCGAATTATGGCAAGCGGGACAACAATGCCGCGAATATGGTGTTGGATGTGTTCGGGCGCTGGCAAGGGTCGACGTATTACTTTACGAAGCCTCCTGTGCCGCTTTCTGTACTCGAAAACCCCGACGAGATTTATAAATACGAACGCCGCCGCATGACCCGGCTGGATAATCAGTACCGCATGTACGAACTATTCAAGCCGAATGAACATATCTCAACGCACCGGATCTATATGCTGGAAGGATACGTGCTCAGGCACGAGCAACTAGACGCACAAGGTAAGATCAACCGGATCATCACGGTAAATGACTGGCGGCAGCCACGTCCTGGACCCAAACCTGACTTCGACGATAGCCGACTAAGCTCAAAAGTACCACGTCTGCTCGCCCATCAAATTTACCACCGCGTCTACGATGTTGATGCTAAAGGGCAGCCGACACTGGTAGCCGTAAGCTGGAATCGAGCCGTGTTAAATCCGCTAAAAAAGACCCCATTGTCAGTTGCTGATCTGGTTTTCGGTACACCCGATGGCACCCCAAGTTGGAAGAACCAAGATGAGTTCGATGCTGCTTTCAACACCAGTGGAGATGCGCGCCAAGTCTTCCCTGACATGCCAGATGATGAGCAATAAGCGCATGCAATGCCAGACACCGTTCGATACGTATTCGACCAGACTCAGTTACGGCCACTGATCGGCAGTCAGCTTAGAAACCGGAGCAGTAGCTACCGCTAACCTAGAGATAAAAGGCACTTGATTAAGGAAGGAGAAGTCATGAGGTACTTGGTAATCATCGTATGTTGCCTGGCACTTTCGGGATGTGCATCAAAGCCAAAGCAGGATGATTCGAACTACGGCGCTAGTATTGGGATAGTCAATCATACCGACAAGTTCATATACTCCGCAGCCGTAAATGGTGCAGGTGGAGGCAACATGGCCGCATATGGAGCCGGGTACGGCAATGTTTGCTGCGTAATGCTCCCCACCAAATGGCGCCCGGGAATGATGGTCTCGGTTCAATGGGATATGCCCGAAGGTAGCAAGCATGTCCCTCGCGAGAAGATAGTTGAGGTTGAAAGGTACGACGAGCCGGGCAGCATATATCTGCACTTCTTTCCTGAAGAGAAAGTGAGAGTTGTCGTATCACGATACTACGGGGGCACCCAAAAGCATCCCATTCCAGGCCCGATTGCCCCTACCCAGAAATAACTGAATATATGGTGATCTCTACTCCGCCTCTGGCTGGTTTTCCTGTAACCGATTTTCTTAAGCCAACACTACAAGAGCGATCGCAGATTGCGATGAAAAGCGCATCGTCGCATAAAGCACGAGCGGCAAGTCGGCACCGTTAAACCGAATGCGGACCGCTGTGAGCGTGAACAATTCACCCATACCAGTTGGTTCGCCGAGCACCCGGATCAGCTAGCGAAGAAGCAATCGAGCGCGTTAAAACCGTCGTGCCGTCCGTTACCTTGTCTGTTTTCGGCTTTCCTCGCGGTGCGGCTGAAGCAGCAGCGTTCTGCCATATGTTCGATGATCTACGCACGGAAGGCAGTCTCGCCAGGATCCCAACAGAAATCTGTTTCCTTGGTGTTTTCGATACCGTGGCGTCGGTTGGCGGCTCATCCTGCGGCATTCTTCGAAAACATATGCAGCTCTATTACCGTTGGCTGGCTGTACGAATGGAATCCTTTGAAGAGACCGCTAGTTTTAACGCAGCGTCTCCCCTAGGGCAGCAAGACGTCCGAGACTCATACTGTATGCTAGCAGGCGACCTGGACCCATCAGACAACACACGAAATGAAAGAAATGATGACTGCTTAAAAAGAGTTTCGAACGCAGAACGAAGTAATTTCTGCGGCAAAGGGGTCGCAGTTCATTCACTCCGCTGCCGCATCAGCCAGGCGCCGGCAACCACGGTGAACAGCATGACGATGCCGGCAATCACCCAGAACCCGCCAGCATCGTCCGCCAACGGGATGCCGCCCACATTCATGCCCAGCAAGCCGGCGATGATGTTGATCGGCAGCGCCAGCACGGTGACGATGGTCAGCACGTAGAGGCTGCGGTTGTTCGCTTCGCTGGCCAGCGCCGCGATCTCTTCCTGCAGCAGCTTGATGCGTTCCTGCAGCGCGGCCATGTCGTTCAGTACCACGGCAAATTCCTCGGTGGACTCGCGCAGCTCCTGGCGGTCCGCTTCGCTGGCCCAGGTGGGAGGACGCTGCAGCAGGCGGAACAGGGCTGCCGGTTCGGGCGCCAGCAGGCGTTGCAGTCGCACCAGCACCCGGCGCAGGGCGCCCAGGTCAGCACGCTTCAGTTTGAGCTTGCCAGACAGGAGGTTGTCCTCGATGCGGTCGACCTTGGCGGTCGCGTCGCGCACGATGCGGGTCAGCACGTCGGCCTGGTCGCGCAGCAGGTGGGTTAGCAGCACCACGCTGGAGGCCAGGTTCTCGCCGCCGCGCACGGCCTGGCGCAGGCGCTCGACGGCCTGCAGCGGCTTGCGGCGCGCGCTCACCACCAGGCGCCGGTCGACGCTCAGGCAGACGCTGGAGATGTCGGAGGGCTCGAAGCTGAAGTCGCGCAGCACGTCGTTGACCACCGCCACCAGGGTGTCGTCGGCCTGCTCGATGCGGGTCGAGCGCGCGCCTTCTTCGTGCAGGCTGTCGTAATATTCATTGGCCAGCGTGGCATGTTCGCGCATCCACTTTTCGCTGGCGGTGTTAGCAAGATTGAAATGCAGCCAGACGAATTCTCCGGCCGGGCTGGCTGGATCGCGCAGCCATTGCTCGGCTTCCGACGCTTCGATCGGGATCGCCTGGGCCGCGCGGCCGAACAAATAACCGCATACCAGGCCGCATTGGTCGGAGCCGTAGGTGACTGCATTAATTTGCATGAAGTTTCCAATCTGACAAAAAGGCCGGGGCTCGGCGGTTTAGTGTATGCTATAGCACTTCGGAACAACGGCTTTCATGCCAATTATGCAAGAGCACTCTAGTAGCGTCAGGAATGACGCTAAACCACACCGGTCGCTGTTCGAGCGACTCACCGCCCTGATTTCCCCTGAGCCCGAGAGCCGCTCTGAGCTGCTCGAAGTCCTGCACGATGCCCATGAGCGCAACCTGATCGATGCCGACGCGCTGTCGATGATCGAGGGTGTCTTCCAGGTGTCGGACCTGTCTGCGCGCGACATCATGATCCCGCGCTCGCAGATGGATGTCATCGACATTACCAAACCGATCGAGGAATGGATTCCGCTGGTGCTGGAGACGGCCCACTCGCGCTTCCCTGCCATCGAAGGTGAGCGCGACAAAGTGGTCGGCATCCTGCTGGCCAAGGACTTGCTGCGCTACTACGCGGAAGAAGAATTCGACGTGCGCGATATGCTGCGCCCGGCCATCTTCATCCCTGAATCGAAGCGCCTGAATGTGCTGCTGCGCGATTTCCGCGCCAACCATAACCATATGGCCATCGTGGTGGATGAGTACTCCGGCGTGGCCGGCCTGATCACCATCGAGGACGTGCTGGAGCAGATCGTCGGCGATATCGAGGACGAGTACGATTTCGACGAGGAAGAAGACAATATCCTCTCCATCAAGGAAGGCCGCCTGGGCCCGCGCTGGCGCGTCAAGGCGTTGACCGAGCTGGACCAGTTCAACGAGGAGCTGGATGCCGACCTGGCCGATGAGGATGTCGATACCATCGGCGGCCTGGTGGCCAAGCACCTGGGCCGCATGCCGCATAAGGGCGATACCTTCGACATCGCCAACCTGCGCTTTGAAGTGCTGCGCGCCGATGCGCGCCAGGTCCATGTGCTGACGGTGGAACGCCTGCCAGCCTCCATGGACGAGCAGGACTGATGCGCTGGCGTAAGACCAAGGCAGGCGAGCCGCCTGCCGCGCCCCGCTCTACCCGTAGCCGCATGCTGATCGCCGCCGTTGCCGGCGCGCTCGGCGTGTTTGCGTTCGCGCCGTTCGGCTGGTGGCCGCTGCAAATCCTTGCGCTGGCCCTGCTTACGTACCAGGCCTTGCGCGCGGACTCCATTCGCGCGGCGGCGCTGGTGGGCTGGGCGTTCGGCTTTGGCTGGTGCCTGGCGGGGTTCCATTGGCTGTACATCACGCTGAACAGCTTCTTCTACCTGCCGGCATGGCTGGCCGGTCCGGCCATCGCGCTGCTGGCGGCCGGCATGGCCTTGTATGCGGCGGGGGCCATGGGCGCTACCGCCTGGCTGCGCAAGCGCTGGCCACTGCCGCTGCCGGCGGCGACCTTGCTGGTGCTGCCCGCGTTCTGGGCTGTCTTTGAAGTGTTGCGCGGCTGGCTGTTCACCGGTTTCCCTTGGGTGACGGCGGGCTATGCCCACAATACTTCGCCGCTGGCCGGCTATGCGCCGGTGCTGGGCGTGTACGGCGTTAGCTGGCTGGCCGCCATCACCGCGGGCGCCCTGCCCTTGCTGATGCATCCCTTCCGCTACAAAGCCATTGCGCTGGTGGCGTTTATCTGGGTAGGCGGTTTTGCGCTGGGGCGCGTGGAATGGACGGCGCCAGCCGGGCAAGCGCTGTCGGTGCGCCTGGTGCAAGGCAATGTCGCGCTGGAGAACAAATTCAATATTGAACACATCGGCAACACCTTGCGCATGTACCAGCAGGTGGTGACCTCGGCCCCGGCCGACCTGATCGCCATTCCGGAAACCGGCGTGCCGCTGTTCCCGTCGCAACTGCCGCCCGGCTACCTCGATACTTACGGCAAGTTCGCGCGCCGCACCGGCAGCCATATCGTGCTGGGCATGCCGATGACTAACGGGCCTGAGTATTCCAACAGTGTGCTGGGCCTGGCGCCAAGCCTGGCTGCGAGCACTTACCGCTACGACAAGCACCACCTGGTGCCATTCGGCGAGTTCATCCCGACCGGTTTCCGCTGGTTCACCAACCTGATGCAGATCCCGCTCGGCGACCAGACGCGCGGCCCGGCCATCCAGGCGCCGTTTGCGGTGAAAGACCAGAAGGTGTTGCCGAACATCTGCTACGAGAACGTGTTCGGTGAGGAGATTGCCGAGCAAATTTCGCTGACCGGTGCGACGATCATGCTGAATGTGTCGGAGCTGGCCTGGTATGGCGAATCGATTGCCATCCCACAGCACTTGCAGATGTCGCAGATGCGGGCGCTGGAGATGGGGCGGCCGATGCTGAGCGCGACCAATACCGGGGCTACCGTGGTGATCTCGCCGCGCGGCGAGGTGACGCATGCGCTGCCTTATCGCCAGCCGGGCGTGCTGAGCGCGACGGTGCAGGGCATGTCGGGCGACACGCCCTACATCAAGCTGCAGAACAAGCTGTTCCTGGCCCTGGCAGCCCTATCAATCGCCGCCGCCTGGCTGTGGTCGCGCTTGCCTCGGAAGTAGAAACACGTCGTCGATGGTCTTGCCGGTAGCAGCCAGCAAGATCCATCGATCCAACTGCTTCAAGGTCGCCATCCCAGTTTTTCGTGGATGATTTCCTGGACATTTGCGTCCAACGTGCCAAAGCGTGCTGTGACGATGCTTTCGAGCGCCGTTCGTTTGGCGGAAAAAAGTCCATCGAGTCGGTCGATTTCGTTGCCGAGCTTAAGCCACACTCGCCGCCGCTCATCGGACGCCGTTTGTCCATTGGGTTTCAGGCCCAGGTTTTCCGCCAAGTCATCTGCATGACCTTTTGTGCGAGACATATCGCCAATCACGGCAAACTCCCAAAAACTTCATTAATTCCCTTTGCTTCAATCACCGCCAACGTCCACTTCTCAAGGTCCGGCAGTGCTCCCTCCGCTATGCGCAGCCTGGTGCCTTCGTCCAACGGTCCGAACCGCAACGCCAACTGGGACTCGAGCATGTGGCGCATTGCTGCCGAGCGACCCTCATCCCTGCCCTTCTCAAATCCCTTCTCAAGTCCCTTCTCGAGTCCCTTTTCAAGTCCCTTCTCAAGCCCCTTCTCCATTCCCTTTGCAATTCCCTGCTCAAGCCCCTGCGCCATCCCTCGCTCGAGCCCACGTTGCTCCGCGCGCTGCTCAATTAACATTACCCAGGCCATTTGATGTCTCCCCGCTAAAAGATTTTGCTGCTTCTCCAGTTCCACCTGTAATGCCTCAGGCAAACTCATCATCCGATCGATCAGGTCATAAACGTTAAGGAATTTCTCCCGGCTCCAGTCGCAAGTGTTGAGTCCCGTTAGCAAACTAGCTTTGACATTGAACCTGTCCATTGGTTCCCGGCGCGTGTGCAGCGTGCATAGGTGCGCGGAGACGAGCCAGGCAAAGACATTGTCGCTGAGCAGAAGTTCCGCAATGCGCGCCTCGAAATCGCGCAGCTTGACGACCTCGAATTCAAACGTCGTGTGAGTTTTACCGACAGTCAAATCGAAGTGATCATGGCGCCATGTCGGGCTGGGGTCGCCAAGGATGGCGATGCTGCGCACGGGCAAATGGAAGTGGTCGTACAGGCGATACTGGCAAACGTACATGCGCTCGGCAAACCCGCGCTGGCGGGCCACCTGGATCTCGATGTGCCACAGGCATGGCAGGCCATCGGGTCCCAAAGTCCGCAGCAGCTTATCGACGCGGAACAAGCCAAGTTTGCCGTCGCGCGAACAGCGATGCAACTCCTGGTCCTGGCTTTCAGGCGCGCCCAGGCCATCCCAGCGCTCGCACAGGAAAAGTTCAAGGAAATCAGTCCAGTAGCGTTCGATCGCCTGTTTCCAGACCGAATCAAAATCGGCATTCGTGGAGTTCATGCAGCTTGGACGCTGCGGCGGACCAGCGGTTCGTGGCCAACGCAGCAGGTTTGATACAGATCAAACCCGTGCCCGAAGGGCCGAAACTCTACAGGTTCCCGGCAAAAACCGCTAAAATGAGCCGTTTTAGCGATCCGATAACGCTCGCGCCCACGGCGCCACCAAGACCAAGATGCTGACATTTCAACAAATTATCCTGACCCTGCAATCCTACTGGGACAAGCAGGGCTGCGCACTGCTCCAGCCCTACGACATGGAAGTCGGCGCGGGCACCTTCCACACCGGCACCTTCCTGCGTGCCATCGGCCCTGAGCCTTGGCGCGCGGCCTACGTGCAGCCTTCGCGCCGCCCGAAAGATGGCCGCTACGGCGAGAACCCGAACCGCCTGCAGCACTACTACCAGTACCAGGTGGTGCTGAAGCCGGCCCCGGAAAACATCCTCGACCTGTACCTGGGTTCCCTGGAAGCGCTGGGCCTGGACCTGAAGCAGAACGACGTGCGCTTCGTGGAAGACGACTGGGAAAGCCCGACCCTGGGCGCCTGGGGCCTGGGCTGGGAAGTCTGGCTGAACGGCATGGAAGTCACCCAGTTCACCTACTTCCAGCAAGTGGGCGGCCTCGATTGCAAGCCTGTGCTGGGCGAAATCACCTACGGCGTCGAGCGCCTGGCCATGTACCTGCAGGGCGTGGAAAACGTCTACGACCTGATTTGGACCGAATGGGAAGAAGGTGGCGTCAAGAAGCAATTGAAGTACGGCGACGTGTTCCACCAGAACGAAGTGGAACAGTCGACCTACAACTTCGAGCACGCCAACACCGACCTGCTGTTCGCCCAATTCGCCAACCACGAATCGGAAGCCAAGCGCCTGATTGAACTGCAACTGGTACTGCCGGCCTACGAGCAGATCATGAAAGCCTCGCACAGCTTCAACATGCTGGATGCGCGCGGCGCCATCTCCGTGACCGAGCGCGCCGCCTACATCGGCCGCGTGCGCACCCTGTCGCGCATGGTGGCCCAGGCCTACTACGAGTCCCGCGAACGCCTCGGCTTCCCGATGGTCGCCAAATAAAAGAATACCGAACATGAATCAGACCCTGCTCATCGAACTGCTGACCGAAGAACTGCCGCCGAAAGCCCTGTCCAAGCTGGGCGCCGCTTTCGCCACCGGCATCGTCAACGGCCTGAAAGCGCGCGACTTCCTGGAAGAAGACAGCGTCGCCACCACCTACGCCACCCCGCGCCGCCTGGCCGTGTCCATCACCAAGGTGCGCGCCACCTCGCCGGACAAGCAGGTGCGCGAAAAGATCCTGCCGGTCGCCATCGCGCTGGACGCGGACGGCAACCCAACCGCGCCGCTGACCAAGAAGCTGGCCGCCATGGGCCTGTCGCACATCGGCGTGGCCGATATGGAGCGCGCCCAGGACGGCAAGGCTGAGAGCTTCTTCTACACCAAGCTGGCAGCCGGCTCCGCGCTGCAGGCAGGCGCCCAGGCCGCGCTGGAAGAAACCATCGCCAAGCTGCCTATCCCCAAGGTCATGAGCTACCAGCGTCCGGACGGCGAGACCGTGCAGTTTGTGCGTCCAGCCCACGCGCTGGTCGCCCTGCATGGCGCCAGCGTGCTGCCACTGACCCTGCTGGGCCTGACCGCCGCCAACAAGACCGAAGGCCACCGCTTCCTGACCGCACCGGGCAAGCGCGAAGTGACCATCGCCGACGCCGACAGCTACGCCGCCACCCTGGCCGAAGCGGGCAAGGTGGTTGCCGGCTTCGATGCGCGTAAAGACGCGATCCGCTCCGCCCTGCTGGCCAAGGCCGGCGCCGACCAGGTGCTGATGCCGGAAGCGCTGCTGGAAGAAGTGGCCTCCCTGGTCGAATGGCCGGTGGTGTACGAATGCCACTTCGAGGAAGAATTCCTGGCCGTGCCGCAGGAATGCCTGATCCTCACCATGCAGACCAACCAGAAGTACTTCGCCCTGACCGACGCCAACGGCAAGCTGCGCTCGCGCTTCCTGATCGTGTCCAACATCGCGACCGACACCCCGGCCGCCATCATCGGCGGCAATGAGCGCGTGGTGCGCCCGCGCCTGTCCGACGCCAAGTTCTTCTTCGAGCAGGACAAGAAGAAGACCCTGGAATCGCGCCTGCCACTGCTGAAGAACGTGGTCTACCACAACAAGCTGGGCACCCAGGCCGAGCGCTCCGAGCGCGTCACCTCGCTGGCCGCTGCGATTGCCGGCCGCCTGGGCGGCGACAAGGCGCTGGCCGAACGCGCCGCGCGCCTGTCCAAGGCCGACCTGCTGACCGATATGGTGGGCGAATTCCCTGAGCTGCAAGGCATCATGGGCACCTACTACGCGCGCCACGACGGCGAGCACGAAGAAGTCGCGCTGGCCGCCTCCGAGCACTACCAGCCGCGCTTCGCCGGCGACGCCCTGCCGTCCACCGCCACCGGCACCGCCGTGGCGCTGGCCGACAAGGTGGAAACCCTGGTCGGCATCTGGGCCATCGGCCTGCAGCCGACCGGCGACAAGGACCCGTTCGCGCTGCGCCGCCACGCACTGGGCGTGCTGCGCATGCTGGTGGAAAAGCGCCTGCCGCTGTCCATCTCCGCCCTGCTGGGCGACGCCGTGGCGCAGTTCGCGGCCGTGCCGAACTTCAAGGACCCGACCACCGAAGTCACCGCCTTCATGCTGGACCGCCTGCGCGGCATGCTGCGTGAGCGCGGCTTCAGCGTGAACGAGATCGAAGCCGTGGTGGCGCAGAACCCGGACCGCCTGGACGACATCGTGCAGCGCCTGGAGGCGGTGCAAGCCTTCGCCGCCCTGCCGGAATCGGTCTCGCTGGCTGGCGCCAACAAGCGCATCACCAACATCCTGAAGAAGAACGAGGAAGCGCTGGCGCAAGCGACCACCGTCAAGGCCGAACTGCTGCAGGACGCGGCCGAGAAGGCCCTGCACGCCGCCATGGGCCGCGTGGCGCCGGAAGTGGACGCCGCCTGGGCCAAGGGCGACTTCGCTGCCACCCTGAAGACCCTGGCGCAGCTGAAGGAGGAAGTCGACGCCTTCTTCAACGACGTGATGGTGATGGCCGAGGATATCGCGCTGCGCAACAACCGCCTGGCGCTGCTGTCTTCCCTGCACGGCATGATGAACCGCGTGGCGGACATCTCCAAGCTGGCCGCCTGACATGCCGCAAGCACTGCAAAAGCTGATCATCCTCGACCGCGATGGGGTCATCAACCACGACTCGCCGGACTTCATCAAGTCCCCCGACGAGTGGATCCCCATCCCCGGTTCGCTGGAAGCGATCGCCCGCCTGAACCAGGCTGGCTACCGCGTGGTGATTGCGTCGAACCAGTCGGGCATCGCCCGCCAGTACTTCGACATCAACACCCTGAACGCGATCCACCAGAAGATGCACCGCCTGGCGCAGCAGGTCGGCGCCGACATCGACGCCATCTTCTTCTGCCCACACGCGGCGGCCGACAACTGCGACTGCCGCAAGCCCAAACCCGGCATGTTCACGGAGATTTCGAAACGCTTCGAGATTTCCCTGAAGGGCGTGCCGACCGTGGGCGACTCGCTGCGCGACCTGCAGGCGGGCTTCATCAGCGGCTGCGTGCCCTACCTGGTGCTGACCGGCAAAGGCGAAAAAACCCATGCCACCGGCGGCCTGCCGCCCGGCACGCAGGTCTTCCCCGACCTGGCCGCCACTGTCGACCACATACTGAAATCAGAAAGCTAACATCCGGGTGCCAGCGCCGGATTTGCGCAGCATGTCCGGACCTGGCACCGCTAACTAGGAGACTGTCGTTGCGTAATTTCGTTTTGTTCCTGCGTTCCCTTTTGTTCACTGTGCTGATGGTCGTCGCCACCGTCATTTGGTCGGGAGTCTGCATGCTGGCGGCGCCGCTGCCATACAACAAACGCTATTACGTCACGTCGCGCTGGAATGTCTTCATGATCTGGTGCGCCAAGCATATCTGCGGCATTAACTACCAGTTCAAGGGCTACGAGAATTTCCCGGACGGCCCGGCCATCATCCTGTCCAAGCACCAGTCGGCGTGGGAAACCATCTTCCTGCTGGCAAACCTGCCACGCCCGCTGGTGTTTGTATTTAAAAAAGAAATCCTGTACATCCCCTTCTTCGGCTGGGGCATCGCGCTGCTGCGCATGATCCCGATCGACCGCAAGCAAGGCAAGAATGCATTCAAATCTGTTGTTGCGCACGGCAAGCGTCGCCTGAAAGACGGCCAATGGATTATCATGTTCCCGGAAGGGACCCGTATTCCGGTCGGCCAGCAAGGCAAGTACAAGAGCGGCGGCACGCGCCTGGCGGTGGAAACCAACACGCAGGTGGTGCCAATTGCGCTCAACTCCGGCGAATGCTGGCCAAAGAATTCCTTTATCAAGAAGCCGGGCACCGTGACGGTCTCGGTGGGCAAACCGATTTCGGCCGAGGGCAGGTCTCCGGACGAACTGATGGAACAGGTGGAACAGTGGATCGAATCAGAAATGCGCGTCATTTCGCCCCACGCCTACAACGCTGGCTAGCCGAAAAGGCTGAAGCGCAACAGGAGGCGCCGCCGCCAGCGGCCGCGCCTTCTTCCCCGTTTCCCGTTCCCGCTCCCGCGGCAGTGAACCTGCTGCGTCCTCCGGTGCAATTGCGCCGCCCCGATCCCGTCACCCCGCCGGTCACCGGCGACCAGGACAAGCGCCAGCTGCTGGTCGGCGAATACATCCTCGAATATGTGCTGAAGCGCTCCACCCGCCGCTCGATCGGCTTCACGGTGGACGATACCGGCCTGTATGTGACCGCGCCCAAGCGCTGCTCGCTGGCCGATATCGACAACGCCATCCGCGCCAAGCAGCACTGGATCCTGTCCAAGCTCGACGAAAGGCGCCAGCGCCGCGCCGCGCGCCTGGAAAAGCCGCCCATCGTCTGGGAGGACGGCGCCCGGCTACCCTACCTGGGCGGCGAAATCACGCTGCGCCTGTACCAGGCGCCGCGCAACCGCACCGAGTTCGATCCGGTGGCCATGGAACTGTCCATGGGGCTGGTGCAAGGCGCCACCGAGCAGCTGCTCAAGGAACGCGTGAAGAACTGGTACAAGGCGCAGGCCGAGGGCCTGTTCCAGCAGCGCCTGGACCTGTACGCGGCGCGCCTGGGCGTGCAGTACGCCGGCTTCTCGCTCTCCTCCGCCGACACGCGCTGGGGCTCCTGCACCGCGCAGCGCACCATCCGCCTGAACTGGAAGCTGATCCACTTTTCGCTGCCGCTGATCGACTACGTGGCGGCGCACGAACTGGCGCACATCCTGGAAATGAACCACAGCCCGCGTTTCTGGGCCAATGTCGGCCGCATCTACCCGCAGTACGAGGAAGCCAAGCAGCTGCTGCGCAAACGCGCCGCCGAACTGCCGCCGCTCTTCACCTGATGCGGCGCCTGGCCATGGCGATGGCACTGCCGCCACTGCTGGCCGCTTGCGCGCTGGTTCAAGCGGTGCAGCCGCGCTATACGGTTGTCACAGTCGATCCGGCCCGCGCCCGCCTGCAACTGTTCCTGAAAGACCCTCAAGGCCACCCATACAAGCGCCTGCATCATGTCGCGGCCGACGTGGCGAAGCGTGGCAAACAACTCACGTTTGCCATGAATGCCGGCATGTACCATGCGGACTTTTCCCCGGTTGGCCTGTACGTGGCGGACGGCATCGTGCATTCAGCGCTCAACCTGGAGCGCGGCAAAGGCAATTTCTTCCTGCGTCCCAATGGCGTGTTCTTCGTCGCAGGCTCCGCTGCCCACGTGGTGGAATCCTCGGAGTTTCCTGCGCTGGCCGGCAAGGCACGTATCGCAACGCAATCCGGGCCCATGCTGCTGACGCGCGGATTGATCAACCCTCTCTTCGACCCCGGGTCGCGGTCGGTCCATATTCGCAATGGCGTTTGCACAACGCAGGGCGTGGCGAAATTCGTGATCAGCAATGAGCCGGTCAATTTTTACGAGTTCGCCCGCTATATGCGCGACGACTTGCAGTGCCGCGATGCGTTGTACCTCGATGGCTCGGTCTCGTCGCTGTATTCGCCCGCGCTTGGCCGCAACGACAGTCGCAGCGACCTGGGCCCCATCATCGGGGTGGTGGCCGATTAAAGCCAGCCCGCTTCGCGCGCCAGGCGGAAGGCTTCGACGCGGTTGCCGGCGTTGAGTTTGCTGATCGCTTCCGACAGGTAGTTGCGCACCGTGCCTTCGGACAGGCTCAGTTGGCGCGCAATGTCGGCGCCGCTGCGGCCCTCGCCGGCCAGGCGCAGCACCTGGCGTTCGCGTTCGCTCAAGGGGTCTTCGCCGCCGCTCCAGCTTTCCAGCGCCAGCTCGGGGGCGATGGCGCGGCCGCCGGCGTGCACGCTGCGGATGGCGGCGGCCAGTGATTCGGATGGGGCGTCTTTCAGCAGGTAGCCGCGCACGCCGGCTGCCATGGCGCGCCGCAAATAGCCGGAGCGCGCAAAGGTGGTGACGATCACCACGCGCGCCGCGGCGCCGCGTTCAGCCAGGGCGGCGGCCAGCTCCAGGCCGGTCATCAGCGGCATTTCAATATCGGTCAGCACGATGTCGGGCTGCAGCTCGGCGCATAGGGCCAGCGCTTCCTGCCCGTTGCGCGCCTGGCCCACCACATCCAGGTCGGGCTCCAGTTTCAGCAGCGCGGCCAGCGCGCCCAGCACCATCGACTGGTCTTCGGCAATCAATACCCGGATCATGCAGCAGCTCCCATCGGTAAATAGAGTTCCAGCGCCAGCCCGCTTTCCGCGTGCAGCGTCAGGCGGCCGCCAGCGGCGGCGACGCGCTCGCGCATGCCGCGCAGGCCGTTGCCGCGCGCCAGCGCCGCGCCGTCGACCGGGGCGCGGCCGTCGTCGCTGATGTGGCAGACGATCTGCCCGCCCTCCTGCCGCACGCTGACCTGGCAGCGCGTGGCGTTGGCGTGGCGCAGGATGTTGGTGACCGCTTCGCGCAGGGCCAGCGCCAGCACGTTTTCCGCCGTGGCGGGCATGGCGAAGGGCTGCACCTCGGCCTCCAGCCTGACATCGGCGGCGGCCAGGGCGGCGCGCGCCTGCGCCAGCTCCTGCGCAAAGCCGGTCTGGCGGTAGCCGGTGACGGCGCTGCGCACTTCGGCCAGTGCGTGGCGCGCGGTGGTTTCGATATCCTTGATTTCCTTCGCCGTGGCGGCCGTATCGCGCTCCAGCAGGCGCCCCGCCAGTTCGGCCTTGATGGCGATCAGCGACAGCGTGTGCCCGAGCAGGTCGTGCAGGTCGCGCGAGATGCGTTCGCGTTCGGCGATACGGGCGATGTGCTCGACCTCCTCCTGCTTGCGCAGCAGCAGCTGGGCCGAGCGGCGCACGCGCGCATCCATCACGCTGGCGATGCCGACCGGCGCGCCAACTGCCAGCGTCGGCAGCAGGAAGCTGAGCGGCAGGCCGCGCAGCGCCGCCATCAGCGCGGCGCCGCCCAGGATCAGGCCGATGGCCAGGTAGGCCTGGCGCGGGCGTTCCAGCGCAGCGCACATGGCGCAGGCGAAAATGAAGAAGGTGGAGGCGCCGAAGTTATGCGGCGCCCAGGCCACGCCCAGCGCCACCGTCGCCAGCAGCACCGGCACGGCGCGCCGGTTGCGCAGCCAGTAGCTGGCGAAATACATCGGCACGAAAACAAGCACCGACAACAGCAGCAGGCCGACCTCCAGCGGATCGGGCCGCACATAGAAGAACTTCCACACGAAGAAGTTCAGCGACAGCAGCCACAGGTACGGCGCCTTGCCCAGGTACGGCGGCACCCAGGGTCCGGCCAGCAGTCGCCTGAACTTCTCCATCCTTGCTCCCTTATTGCGGCATCAGGCGCACGTCGGCGATCTGGAACTGGTAGTCGCCCGGCTGCGGCCCTGCGTTGAAACCGATCATTGTAATCGTGCTGGTATCGACACCCTTGAAACTGGCCAGCGGCAGGCTCACTTCCTGCCAGTCGGCCGCCGCCTCGAACGGCACGTTGACCGGGATCGATCCCGCCTTCGACATGATGGCCACGGCATAGCGCTTGCCATCGCCCTTGACGCGGAAGCGCAGCACCTTGGCGTTGCTCAGGTCCGCCGCCGCCATCGGCCCATTGCCCGGGATGAAGGCCAGGCCGGCCCAGGGGAAGGCAAAGCCGGGCTGCACGCTGGCCGTCACGCTGACCGCCGCTTCGTCGGCATATTCAACCTTGACGGTTGATTTGCCGCCCAGGAAAGCGTCGTTGGACGGCATCCAGCCGGTGCCGAAGGGGCTGGCCAGCTTGTCCTTGCTGAACAGGCTGATGCGGCCGTCGGCCGGCAGCGCCAGCGGCACGCTCTTGCGGCTCAGCTCCTGCGCCACCAGTTCCTGCTTTTTGGCACGCGCCGGCGACACCAGTTCGCCGTCCTTCCACACTTCCACAATGCGGCGCGTGGCCAGGATATCGGTGGTCGGGTCGCCCTCCACCAGCACCAGGTCGGCCTTGTAGCCCTTGGCCACCTGGCCGCGCTGGCCCAGGCGGAAGGCCTTGGCCGGGACCGAGGTGGCGGCCGCCAGCACCGCCAGCGGACTCATACCGGCCTTGGTCATGGACAGCATTTCGTGGTGCATGCTGGCGCCGTACTGCGTGCCCGCGTTGCCGGCATCGGTGCCGGCCAGCACCGGCACGCCGGCCTTGTGCAGCGCCGCCACCACCGCGTTGGGCGCCGTCATGCGCTGCGGCTTCGGCTCCGAACCGTAGCTCGAATGCAGGGTCATCATCTGCTCCTTGTCCAGCAAGGCGGCCATCGACTTGTCGTCGATGATGTCCTTCTCGCGCAGGCCGGCGATGCTCTCCATCACGCTGAAGGTCGGAATGACGAAGGCCTTGCGCTCGCGCGCCAGCTTGACCAGCGCCTTCAGGTCGGCGTCGCCGATCGCGTCGCCGGTGAACAGGTGCACCAGGCCGTCGGCGCCGGTTTCCAGCGCCGCGCGCGCGTCTTCCAGCGTGGAGATGTGGACCACCGCCAGCTTGCCGCGCTTGTGCGCCGCGTCCACCAGCGCCTTCACGGTCGGCATGTCGAGCGAGTTGAATTTGCGCGTGCCGATGCCGCCGCTCTCGACGATGATCTTGATGAAGCTGGAGCCCTCGGCGATGCGCGCGTCGACCCAGGCCTGCGCCTCGGCCGGCGTGGTCAGGGTCGGCACGGGGATGCCGTATTCGGCGCCGTGGCCGCCCGGTGCGGTGGCCAGCATGCCGGCCGAGAAGATGTCGGTCGAGGCCTGGTTCTCGCCCTTCGCCATGCGGCGCTGCACCTCCTGCATGGCCGGCACCGGCATGAACATATCGACCTGGGTGGTCACGCCGAACAGCAGCGGCAATTCCTGGAAGCGGTAGGCGTGGACATGGGAATCGATCAGGCCCGGCATCAGGGTGCGGCCGGCGCCGTCGATCACCCGGGCGCCGGCCGGCGCCTTGCCCTTGAAATCGGCGCTGGCGATCTTGCCGCCTTCCAGCAGCACGCTGCGCTTGGCATGCACCTTCTGGCCGTCGAACACGCGCACGTCCTTGACCAGGGTGGTTTCGGCAGCGAACGCCGGCAGCGCGCAGGACAGCGCGGCAGCGGCGGCGGCAACTAACAGTTTTTGCATTGCGGTCTCCTTGTGGTGAATGACCGCAGTATCCGGCGCGCGGGCCCTGCGCGCCAGAATGAATTGCCATGACTTGCGCATGACATTTGTCACTTCAAGTCTGGCAGCAATGCAATCGTGCGCGCGGTCGCGCCGCGGTGGGTGTTGGCAAAGGTCAGCGCGTGCGCGCCCATGGCGGCGCGCGACTGGCGGTCGGCCAGCAGGATCGCCGCCTGGTGCATCAGGCCGTCGCTGTTGTGGACGCGCACCGCGCCGCCCTGCTGCAGGCAGTCCTCGGTGGCTTGCGCGAAGTTGAAGGTGTGCTCGCCGACGATGATCGGCTTGCCCAGCGCCGCCGGCTCGATCAGGTTCTGGCCGCCCAGCGGCTGCAGGCTGCCGCCGATGAAGGCCAGGTCGCAGGCCGAGTAATAGGCGAACATCTCGCCCATGGAGTCGCCCAGCAGCACCTCGGTGTGCGCCGCCACGGCGGTGCCCGCGGCGGCAAGTTCGGAACGGCGCTGCAGCGCCAGGCCGCGCTCGGCCACCATGGCCGCCACTTCGTCAAAGCGCTGCGGGTGTCGCGGCACGATCAGCAGCAGCACGTCCTGCGGCATTTCCGCGCGCGAGGCCTGGAACGCTTCCAGGATCATGCCCTCCTCGCCTTCGCGCGTGCTGGCGCACAGGAACACCGGGCGCGCGCCGATCTGGCGCCGCAACGCGGCGCCGGTGTCGAGCGCCGCCTGCGGGATCATCACGTCGAACTTGATACTGCCGGTCACGCCGACATTGGCCGCGCCCAGCTCGCGGATGCGCAGGGCATCGGCTTCGGTCTGCGCCGCCACCAGGGTGATGCCCCGCGCGGCGTCGCGGATCATCTTGCCAAGGCGCAGCGCCTTGCCCAGCGAGCGCTCGCTCAGGCGTGCGTTGGCCAGCACCACCGGCACCTGGTCGCGCCGGCATTGCACGATCAGGTTCGGCCACACTTCCGTCTCCATCAGGATGCAGATGCGCGGCTCGAAGTGGCGGATGAAGCGCGCCACCAGCAGCGGCATGTCGTATGGCAGGTAAGACTGCACCACGCGCGCGCCATGCTTGCCGAACAGGCTCTTGCCGGTGGCGCGGCCGGTCGGCGTCATGCAGGTCAGCACGATGCGCGCCTGCGGGTATTTCTTCAGCAGGGCGTCGACCAGCGGCTCGGCGGCGCGTGTTTCGCCGACCGATACCGCATGCACCCACAGCGTCATCGGCTCATCGTTGGCGGCGCGCGGGCCGTAGAAGCCCAGGCGTTCGCCCCAATGCTCGCGGTAGCCCGGTTCCTTGCGGCCGCGCCACCACAGGCGGCCCAGCACCAGCGGCAAAGCCAGCCACCACATGAAGGTGTAGAACAGGCGCATGGTCAGAGCAGGCTCCGGGCCGCGGCCAGCACTTCGGCCACGCCGGGCGGCGCGCCTTTGTCGCCCAGGTTGATGATGCGCGGCGACCAGTTGCCCTCGGTCTTCCAGCGCGGCGAGTCGGCGTAGATTTCCACCACCGGGCGCGAGAAGGCGGCGGCGATGTGGGTCAGGCCCGTGTCCACGCCCACCGCCAGGTCGGCGCGGCGCGCCAGCATGACGGCGTCGGCCATCGACAGCCTGGGCAGCACGCGCGCGTTCGGGATGGCGGCGGCCAGCGCCTCGGCCTCCGCCTTTTCCTTGTCCGAGCCCCAGGGCAGCAGCACCGGCATCGGCGCCAGCGCCTGGCCCAGCGCTATCCAGTTGGCCGGCGCCCACTTCTTGGCGTCGCGCGCCGTGCCGTGGAAGAACACCGCATACGGGGCGGCGCCCATCCACTCCGGGCGCGGTTCGCTGGCCGGCACTTCCGGCAGGCCGAAGTCGGCCGGATAGTCGACATTGAAGCCGAGCGCCGCGCCCACCACCAGGCGGCCGCGCGCCACCGCGTGCGTGCGCGGGTGGGTCGGGATGCTCTTGCTGTGGAAGATGCGCGAAATGCCTTCGTAGCCCGAGCCTTCGCTGCCGTTGGCCAGGCCGACCTTGTGCTTGCCGCGCGCAGCGCCCATGATCACGCCGGTCTTGAGCAAGCCCTGGGTGTCGAACACATAGTCGTACTGCACTTCGCGCAGCTTGCTGAAGAATTCGCCGACTTCGTTGCGCACTTCCTTGCTGCGCAGGTTCTTGCGCCAGCGGCGCAGGCCCCATGGCAGGATATTGCGCACCATCGGGTTCAGGCGCACCAGGCTGACATAGCCCTCCTCCACCACCCAGTCGATGTTCGCATCCGGGAAGTGGCGCTTGATGTCGGCCACGATGGGCATATTGTGCAACACGTCTCCCAGCGAGGAGACGCGGACCAGGAGGATATTCATCAGAACGGCAGCTGCGCGTCGGGCTTGGCAGCCAGGATCACGTCGCGGAACTGGCCCTGGATGCGCGCCAGCGCGGCCGGCGATTCGGCCTCGAAGCGCATCACGATCACCGGCGTGGTGTTGGACGAGCGCGCCAGGCCGAAGCCGTCGGCGTATTCCACGCGCAGGCCGTCGATATCGATGATGCGCTCATTGCCAGGGAATTTGGCGTCGGCCACCAGCTTGGCCATCAGCGCGAAGTTCTCGCCTTCGTTCAGGTGCAGGTGCAGTTCCGGCGTGCTGTCCGACTTGGGCAGCGCGTTCAGCAGCGCGGAAGGGTCGGCGTGCCTGGTCAGGATCTCCAGCATGCGCGCGCCGGCGTACAGGCCGTCGTCGAAACCGTACCAGCGGTCCTTGAAGAAGATATGGCCGCTCATCTCGCCGCCCAGCGGGGCGCCAGTTTCCTTCAGCTTGGCCTTCACCAGCGAGTGGCCGGTCTTGTACATCAGCGGCTTGCCGCCGGCCTTCTCGATGTAAGGCGCCAGGTGGCGCGTGCACTTCACGTCGTACAGGATTTCCGCGCCCGGGTTACGCGACAGCACGTCTTCGGCGAACAGCATCATCTGGCGGTCAGGGTAGATGATCTGGCCGTCCTTGGTGACGATGCCCAGGCGGTCGCCGTCGCCGTCGAAGGCCAGGCCGATTTCGGCGTCGGTGTCCTGCAGCGCCTTGACCAGGTCCTGCAGGTTTTCCGGGTGCGCCGGGTCCGGGTGGTGGTTGGGGAAGGTGCCGTCCACTTCGCAGAACAGTTCGACCACCTCGCAGCCCATGCCGCGGTACAGGTCGCCCGCGAAGGCGCCGGCCACGCCGTTGCCGCAGTCGACCGCGATCTTGATCGGGCGCGCGATCTTCACGTCGCCGATGATGCGCTGCAGGTACTGGGCGCGGATATCGTGCGTGCCGTACTGGCCCGGCGTGGCCGCCGGCAGCAGGCCCGCTTCGATCGCGTGGTACAGCGCGGTGATCGCCTCGCCGTGGATCGCCTCGCCCTTCAGCACCATCTTGAAGCCGTTGTAGTCCGGCGGATTATGGCTGCCGGTGACCATGATGCCGGAACGGGTATCCAGCACCTGGGTGCCGAAGTACACCATCGGCGTGGCCACCACGCCCAGGTCGATCACGTCCACGCCGGCGGCCTGCAGGCCCTGCGCCAGGGCGGCGATCAGTTCCGGGCCCGACAGGCGGCCATCGCGGCCGATCACGACACTGCGCTCTCCCTTGGCGACGGCCGCCATGCCGAAGGCATGGCCGATCGAACGGGCAACGCCGGCGTCCAGCGTTTTACCGATGATGCCGCGGATATCGTAAGCTTTGAAGATGGATTTGGAGAGAGCGACCATAGAAATACAAAAACGTAGGTTGAAGATAGGGGCGGGTCAGATGCGCAGGCCGTCCAGCGGCTTGCCGCCGTCGACCCAGTCCTTGACCCATTTCGGCTGGCGGCCACGGCCGGTCCACTGTTCGGCCGCATTGGCCGGGTTGCGGTAGCGCGCCTCGACCTTGCCGCCCTTGTTGCGGGTGCCCGGATAGCCGATCAGCAAATCCTTCAGCGGCAGGCCGACTTGCTGGGCGATGGCAAAGATCTGTTCCCGCGCTTTCTGCTTGTCCTGGCCTTCACGCTGTTTTAATTCACGCTTAATCTGCTCCTGCAGATTGCGCAATTCAGGGGACGACATATTCGACAGATCCATATTCCTATCCTTTATTGGGTTCGACGTATTGCAATATACACGAAATCCGGTCAATGGCTTTTCTTATGTCGAATCATCCAGCGCGGCGCTTTAAATCGGACGATCCGCACATAAAGCCAGACATAACTCGCAATAAATAACAGGCAGAACAGGATCAGGACCCAGGTATAGCGCCAGAACACGGTGGCGGGAATCACCGCCATCAGCGAAAACATCCACAGGTAAGGCGAGGTCAGCGAATTGCGCCGCACCAGGGCGCGCGCATCCTTGCGGCCGACGGCCCACTGCACCACGCGCCGGAAAATCAGGCTATGCAGGTGGATACCATCCGGCATGGCGGGCGATTTCCCGCGGATAAACAGGCGGCGATAAACACTGAACAGGGTTTCAAAGGCGGGATATATTAATAGCAATACCGCATACCAGGTAGAAACTTGGGGATTGCGCATTACCAGCAGCAGCGCCAATTCGCCCAGCATAAAGCCAATAAAGTAAGCGCCGCCATCGCCCAGGAAAATCAGGCCGACCGGGTAATTCCAAATCAGGAAACCGGCGGTGGCGCCCGCCACCATCAGCGCTGCCACCAGCACGAACATATCATTGACCTGCAGCGCGACATAACCGAGCGACAACAGCATGCAAATGGTGACCACGCTGGCCAGGCCATTGAAACCGTCGATGATATTAATGGCATTGGCGATCCCGGCCACGGCCAGCACCGTGAGCGGCAAGGTCAGCCACAAGTACGGCAGCGGCCAGGCCGATGTGAGCCAGTCGATACGGTCGATGCGCGCATCGAGCAGGAAATAGCCGAGCAAGGCGGCGAACATGGTCAGCAGCAGGCGGCGCGTGGCGCTGACCTTGCCTGTGTAGTCTTCGACAATGCCGCCGGCAAAGGCAAACAGGGCGCACACCATGAGCGACAGCATCCAGCTGGTCATGGCCGGCACGCGCCACACGGAAATGCAGGCGCTCAGCGCCACCGCCAGGAAGATGGACAGGCCGCCGATGCGGGCCACGTGGTGCACGTGCACCTTTTGTACGCCGAGGAAATCAGTGTCCAGCGCAGGGCCATGCAGCCGCACTTCCTTGATGACCCACAGGGTCAACAGTGCAGACGCGACAAAGCTCACGAGGAAGGAAAACATTTGTTCTTATCAGTATAGGGAGCCAGCCGCTGGTTCTAAGCGCAGCGCAGCAAGAAAGATTGCCCGCGCGCTAACCGGGCGATTGTACCGGATTCATGCGGGCCGACGGGAAATTCTAGCCGAGGGCGTTGCGCCATCGGCATTTACTTACCAATTGATACCTTTCTGAACTATTCAGCTACTCATGCATAAACGCAAAGACTCTTGCCATGTCGGCAAATTGCAGAAGCGTCCCATCAATTTTCCGGAATCGAGCACCGAATACTGCGGCCGCCGGGCCGGCACCGGGTATTCGGACGAGGCGATCGGCACCAGGCGGCAATCGATGCCGGCCTGCGCCAGGATCGCTTCGGTAAAGCCGTGCCAGGTGGTTTCGCCCTGGCTGGCCAGGTGGTAGATGCCGCCGTTGTCCTGCCACCAGCGCTCGCCGCCGCCGCGCGCCTGCGCCAGCACCAGGGCCGTGCTGTCGGCAATGGTGCGGCTCCAGGTCGGGGCGCCATGCTGGTCGGCCACCACGCGCAGCTCCTCGCGCTCCTGCGCCAGGCGCAGCATGGTGAGCAGGAAGTTCTTGCCGCGCATGCCGTACACCCAGCTGGTGCGGAAAATCAGGTGCGCCACGCCGGAGGCGATGATGGCCTGTTCGCCGGCCAGCTTGCTGGCGCCGTACACATTGGCCGGGCCGGTGGCGTCACCCTCGCGCCGCGCGCCGGGCTGGTCGCCGGGGAAGACATAATCGGTTGAATAGTGGACCAGGGCGGCGCCCAGGCGTTTGGCCTCCTCCGCCATCACGGCCGGTGCTTCGGCGTTGATGCGCTGCGCCAGCTGCGGCTCGCTTTCCGCCTGGTCCACCGCCGTGTAGGCGGCCGGGTTGACGATCAGCTGCGGCTGCTCTTCGCGGATCACCTGGCGCACCAGGTCCAGCTGGTCGAGCGGCATGCGGCGGCGGTCCACCGCCACCACCTGGCCCAGGCCTTGCAGGCTGCGCTCCAGTTCATGGCCGACCTGGCCGCTGGCGCCCGTCAACAGGATTTTCATGGGAATACTTCGGCCTCCGCCAGCGGCAGGCCGGCCTTGTCCTTGGCCGACAGCAGGGGTTCGCCATCCAGCGGCCATTCAATGCCGATGGCAGGGTCGTTCCAGATCACGCTGCGCTCATGCGCCGGCGCGTAGTAGTCGGTGGTCTTGTACAGGAATTCGGCAACGTCGCTGGTGACCACGAAACCGTGGCCGAAGCCGGCCGGGATCCACAACTGGCGCTTGTTCTCGGCCGACAGCTCCAGCCCATACCACTGGCCAAACGTCGGCGAGGACTTGCGCAAGTCGACCGCCACATCGAACACGGCGCCGGTGGTCACGCGCACCAGCTTGCCCTGCGACTGCTGCACCTGGTAATGCAGGCCGCGCAGCACGCCTTTGGCCGAGCGCGAATGGTTGTCCTGCACGAACTCGGTGCGCACACCGGTCAGTTCTTCGAAACGGCGCGCATTGAAACTCTCGTAGAAGAAGCCGCGCTCGTCGCCGAACACGGTCGGCTCGATCACCAGCAAGCCCTCGATCGGGGTAGGCAATACTTTCATCGGTTGATCACTTTGTCTTCAAGGATGCGCAGCAGGTATTGGCCGTAGCCGTTCTTCTTCAGCGGTTCGGCCAGCTGGCGCAGCTGGGCGGCGTCGATATAGCCTTTGCGGTAGGCGATCTCTTCCGGGCAGGCCACTTTCAGGCCTTGCCGGCGCTCGATGGTGGCGATGAACTGCGACGCGTCCAGCAGCGAATCGTGGGTGCCGGTGTCGAGCCAGGCCATGCCGCGCCCCATCAGCTCCACCTTCAGCTTGCCCGCTTCCAGGTAGGCGCGGTTGACATCGGTGATTTCCAGCTCGCCGCGCGCGGACGGCTTGATGTTGGCGGCGATGTCGCACACGCCGGTGTCGTAGAAGTACAGGCCGGTGACGGCGTAGTTCGATTTCGGCACGGCCGGCTTTTCCTCGATGGTCAGCGCGCGCCGCTCATCGTCGAACTCCACCACGCCGTAGCGTTCCGGATCGGTCACGTGGTAGGCGAACACGGTGGCGCCGTCGGCGCGCTCGGCGGCGCTGCGCAGCATGGCGTCCAGGTCGTTACCGTAGAAGATGTTGTCGCCCAGGATCAGGGCCGACGGGTTGTCGCCCACGAATTCCTTGCCGATGATGAAGGCTTGCGCCAGGCCGTCCGGCGACGGCTGCACCGCGTACGACAGCTTGATGCCCCACTGGCTGCCGTCGCCCAGCAGCTCCTGGAAGCGCGGCGTATCCTGCGGGGTGGAGATGATCAGGATATCGCGCATGCCGGCCAGCATCAGCACCGTCAGCGGATGGTAGATCATCGGTTTGTCGTGGATCGGCAGCAGCTGCTTCGATACCGCCTTGGTGATCGGGTACAGGCGCGTGCCCGAGCCGCCGGCCAGGATGATGCCCTTGCGGTCGCTGACAGGATTCATTATTGCTCCCGGTTGTTGTAGTTGGTCTCGACCCATTTGGCGTAGGCGCCGGACTGCACGTCCGCCACCCACTGCGGGTTGTCCAGGTACCACTGCACGGTCTTGCGGATGCCGGTTTCGAAAGTCTCGGCCGGTTTCCAGCCCAGCTCGCGCTCCAGCTTGCGCGCGTCGATGGCGTAGCGGCGGTCGTGGCCGGGGCGGTCCTTCACATAGGTGATCTGGCTGCGGTAGCTGCTGCCGTCGGCTTTCGGCTTGAGCGCATCGAGGATGTCGCACAGCGTATGCACCACATCCAGGTTGGCCTTCTCGTTCCAGCCGCCGACGTTGTACGTTTCGCCCAGGCGCCCTTCCGCCAGCACGCGGCGGATCGCGGTGCAATGGTCGCTCACGTACAGCCAGTCGCGGATCTGCTGGCCGTCGCCATAGATCGGCAGCGCCTTGCCGGCTTGCGCGTTGGCGATCATCAGCGGGATCAGCTTTTCCGGGAAATGGTAAGGGCCGTAGTTATTCGAACAATTGGTGGTCAGCGTCGGGAAGCCGTAGGTATGGTGGTAGGAGCGCACCAGGTGGTCGGAGGCGGCCTTGGACGCGCTGTACGGGCTGTTCGGCGCGTACGGCGTGGTTTCGCTGAACGGCGCATCGTCCGGGCCCAGGGTGCCGTACACCTCATCGGTGGAAACATGCAGGAAGCGGAAGGCGGCCTTGCCGGCGTCGTCCAGTTCGTTCCAGTAGGCGCGCGCCGCTTCCAGCAGGCTGAAAGTGCCGTTGATATTGGTCTGGATGAATTCACCCGGCCCGTGGATCGAACGGTCCACGTGCGATTCCGCCGCGAAGTGCACCACCGCGCGCGGTTTATGCTGGCGCAGCAGGGCCAGCACCTGGTCCTTGTCGCAGATGTCGCCGCGCACAAACACATGGCGCGCATCGCCCTGCAGCGATGCCAGGTTTTGCAGGTTGCCGGCGTAGGTCAGCTTATCGTAATTCAATACGGCTTCATCCGATTGCGCCAGCCAGTCCAGCACGAAGTTGGAACCGATGAAACCAGCACCGCCAGTGACGAAAATCATGCGTTATCCTTACGAGTAAATGACACCATGATTGTATTTGATAATCCCAAATGAAAACATATGTAGTGGGCGACCTGCAGGGCTGCCACGGCGAGACTGTAACACTTGTTGAAAAGATCCTGGAAACAGAACATGCCGCAGGGAACGAGCCGCCGGCCATCCTGTTTTGCGGCGACCTGATCAACCGCGGCCCCGACTCGCTCTCCACCTTGCGTTATGTGCAAGCCCTGAGCCAGGGCAGCGACGGCCGCATCGACGCCGTGCTGGGCAACCACGACCTGCATTTGCTGGCGGTGGCCAACGGCATCCGCCCGGAATCGAGTTCCGACACGATTGAACACATCCTGGCCGCCGCCGACCGCGAGGCGCTGCTGCACTGGCTGCGCCTGCGTCCGATGGCGCTGATGCGCCAGGGCCACCTGCTGGTGCACGGCGGCGTGCTGCCGCAATGGACGGCGCAGCAGACCATGGCGCTGGCCGGCGAAGTGGAAGCCGCGCTGCGCGGCGAGGAATGGGTCGCGTTCCTGCGCGATATGTACGGCAACCAGCCCGACCGCTGGGACGAGTCGCTGGACGGCACCGCGCGCCTGCGCTGCATCGTCAACGCGCTGACGCGCATGCGCTTCTGCAGCGCCGAGGGGGTGATGGATTTCAAGATGAAGGAAACGGCGACGGCCGACCCTTCCTCCGGCCTGATGCCCTGGTTCGAGGTGCCGGGCCGGCGCACGGCCGATACCACGGTGGTGTTCGGCCACTGGTCGGCGCTGGGCTTGCAGATCAAGCCGGGGCTGATCGCGCTCGACAGCGGTTGCGTGTGGGGCGGCAAGCTGTCGGCCGTCTGCCTGGACGACCGCAGCCTGCTGCAGGTGGACTGCCCGGAGTACCGCGCGCAGAAAGCGCGCTGACGCGCCTTAGTGCGCCGGGGCGGATGCCGGCGCGGCCTGCGCCTGCTGGCCATCCGGCTTGGCCTCGCCGCTGGCGGCATCGGCCGCAGCGGCGCCTTCGGCTGGCGCCGCGCCTTCGCCCGGCGCCGGCGTGAAGCTGGCCGCCATCAGTTCCTTGTACGCTTCGGCATTGCGCAGCGGCGCCAGGTTGACGTTGCCCTTGATCGCTTCCTCGTCGGTAAAGCCGTTGGCGATGGCCGTTTCCAGCGAAGCCATGGCGGCATTCTTGCGCCCCAGCTGCGCCTGGGCCTGGGCCAGCAGGAAGAAGCCCTCGGCGTCCTTGGGCGACTTCAAGGTGGCGGCATAGGCCTTGTCCATCGCAATGCCGTAGTTCTTCTGCGCCAGGCTTTCGCTCGCCTGCGTGCGCAGGGTTTTGGCGTTGGCGAACAAGTCGCCGCTGCACGCTGCCAACAGCAGGCAGGCTGCCAGCACACTGATCCTGGTCATGCTGATTGCTCCTGTAAAGTTTCCGCCTGCGGCGCGGCGGCCTGCGGCAGGACGCCGAGCGCCCGGCCAATGGCATTATGCGCCGCTTCCGCCAGTTCGCGCCGGTGCGCGCCCTCGCCTTCCATCGGCGGCAAGACGGACAGGCGCGCCCGCACCGGTTTGCCGTCCAGGATATTGACCACGCTTTGCACGAAAGTCATATCGCCGATAAAGTCCACCGAAGGGTGCGGCTGGCCGACCGCATCCACATAGGATAGCGCGAAAGGCTGCACCTGCACCTTGCCATCCACCGCCGCCTCGAACAGGTTGGCGTGGAACGGCAGGATGGTGCCCTGCGCCGCCGTGGTGCCTTCCGGGAAGAAGGCCACGCGCTGGCCATCCTGCAGGGCATGCACCAGCCCCTTGAAGATATTGCGCAGCTCGCGCTTGTTGCCGCGCGCGATGAACACGGTGCCGGCCTGCGCCACCAGCCAGCCGGCCAGCGGCCAGGCGCGGATCTCGGCCTTGGCCACGAAACGGCACGGGTACAGGGCGTTGATGACGAAGATGTCCAGCCACGAAATGTGGTTGCAGACGATCATGCCGTGCTCCAGCGGCACAGCGCTGTCCTGCGCCACCTGCACGCTGACATTGCAGATCGCCAGCAGCTGGCGCGACCAGCGGCGCACATGCACGTTGCGCTTTTCCGGCCCGATGAAGGGAAACACAAAGGCGCAAATCGCCATGCCGGCCAGCAGGTGCACTGCCATACGCCCGATGCGCAGCACCAGGCGCCAGTCCAGGTTCCTTTTAGCCGGCTTTGCGCTCATACGCTACATGCCCTGCCACGATGGTTGCCTCAACCTGCCCTGCCAGCTCGTAGCCGAGGAATGGCGTGTGCTTGCCCTGGCTGGCCAGGGCGCTGCCGCTCACGGTCCAGCGGGCGGCGGGGTCGAACACCACCACATCGGCCACGCTGCCCACGCCCAGCTGGCCGGCTTGCGCCAGGCCGGCCACGCGCGCGGCGTCGGCGGTCACGCGGGCGATGGCGCGCGCCAGCGCATCGTCCTTGCCTTGCGGCGCCGCGTAGTCGTCGGCCCACTTGATGGCCAGCGACAGCAGCAGTTCCAGGCCGGTGGCGCCGGGCGACGCTTCGCCGAACGGCAGCAGCTTTTCATCGTCGTCGCACGGGGTGTGGTCGGAGCACATGGCGTCGATGGTGCCGTCCAGCAGGCCGGCGCGGATCGCGTCGCGGTCGCGCTGGGTGCGGAATGGCGGGTCGACGCGCGAATTGGAGTCGAAGAAGTTGATGTCGGTGTCGGTCAGGTGCACGTGGTGCGCGCCGACGTCGCAGGTTACCGGCAGGCCTTCGGCCTTGGCGGCGCGCACCAGCGCCAGGCCGGCGGCGGACGACATGCGGCACAGGTGGACCTTGGCGCCGGTGGCGCGCATCAGTTCGAAGATCGTGTGCAGGGCGATGGTCTCGGCCATCACCGGCACGCCGGACAGACCCAGGCGCGACGCCAGCGGGCCGCTGTGGGCCACGCCGCCGCGGCCGATATACGCGTCCTGCGGGCGCAGCCAGATGGTGAAGCCGAAGGTGGCGGCGTACTGCATGCAGCGCTGCAGCACGGTGGTGTCCCGGATCGGGGTCTCGGCCTGCGAGAAGCCGATGCAGCCGGCGTCGGTCAGTTCCACCAGTTCGGTCAGGGCTTCGCCCTTCAGGCCGTGGGTCAGCGCGCCCAGCGGGTGCACGTGGGCCTGGTTCAGGCCGCGCGCGCGGTGCTTCAGCATTTCCACCAGGCCCGGCTCGTCCAGCACCGGGTCGGTGTCGGGCGGGCACACCAGGGAGGTCACGCCGCCCTGCACTGCCGCCTGCATTTCCGATTTCAGCGTGGCCTTGTATTCAAAGCCCGGCTCGCGCAGGCGCGCCGACAGGTCGACCAGGCCCGGCGCCACCACCTTGCCGGCGGCGTCGATGGTGCGCTCGGCCTTGAAGCCGGCCGGCGCGCTGCCGATGGCGGCCACCTTGCCGTCCACGATGTACAGGTCTTGCTTGGAATCGATCTTGTTGGCCGGATCGATCAGTCGGCCGTTTTGGATAAGTACGTTCATGTTTATGCTTGCGTGCCTGCCAGGATGCTCATCACCGCCATGCGGACTGCGATACCGAAAGTGACCTGCGACAGGATCACCGCTTGCGGGCCGTCGGCCACGGCGGAATCGATTTCGACGCCGCGGTTCATCGGGCCCGGGTGCATCACGATGGCGTCCGGCTTGGCCAGCGCCAGGCGCTCCGGCGTCAGGCCGTAGGCGCGGAAGTACTCGCCGGCGGACGGCAGCAGCGCCCCGCTCATGCGCTCGTTCTGCAGGCGCAGCATGATGATCACGTCCACATCCTTCAAGCCCTCATCCATGTTGGTGAAGGTGCGCACGCCCAACTGCTCCAGGCCGCCCGGCAGCAGGGTATGCGGGCCGATGGCGCGGATTTCCGGCACGCCCAGCGTGGTCAGGGCGTGGATGTCGGAACGGGCCACGCGGCTGTGCAGGATGTCGCCCACGATGGCCACGCGCAGGTTGGTGAAGTCCTTCTTGTAGTGGCGGATGGTGTACATGTCCAGCAGGCCCTGGGTCGGGTGCGCGTGGCGGCCGTCGCCCGCGTTCACCACGTGCACGTGGTTCTGCCTGGTGTCCTGCAGGTGCTTGGCGATCAGGTACGGTGCGCCCGACTGCGAGTGGCGCACCACGAACATGTCGGCGTGCATGGCCGACAGGTTGTCGATGGTGTCCAGCAGCGACTCGCCCTTGCTGGCGGAGGACGCCGCGATGTTCAGGTTGATCACGTCGGCCGACAGGCGCTTGGCCGCGATCTCGAAGGTGGTGCGGGTACGGGTGGAATTCTCGAAGAACAGGTTGAACACGCTTTTGCCGCGCATCAGCGGGACCTTCTTCACTTCGCGGTCCGAGACGGACACGAACGAGGAGGCGGTATCGAGGATCTGGTTGATGATGGCCTTGGGCAGGCCCTCGGTCGTCAGCAGGTGCTGAAGCTCGCCGTGTTTGTTAAGTTGCGGATTAAGCATGGTTCTGTTCAATAGTCAGGGAAAACTTTCCGTCGCCGGCCTGCGCCAGGCGCAGCGCCTGGCCCGGCGCGCAGCGGGTGTGGGCCGCCACGAAATCGGCGGCCACCGGCAGCTGGCGTTCGCCGCGGTCCACCAGGGCGGCGAGCATGATGCGCGCCGGGCGGCCGTAGTCGAACAATTCGTTGATGGCGGCGCGCGTGGTGCGGCCGGTGTAGAGCACGTCGTCCACCAGCACGATGCTGGCGCCGGTGACGTCGAAGCCGATATGGGTTGGTTTCACTTCCGCCGGCAGGCCTTTTTTCGCGTAATCGTCGCGGTAGAACGACACATCGAGCACGCCCAGGCGCGCGCTCAGGCCCAGGTCTTTGGCCAGGCGCTCGGCAATCCAGGCGCCGCCGGAGTGGATGCCGACAATGGCCGGCTCGCTGGCGCCGGCGATGCCGGCCTTGACCTGCTCGAGGAGGCTGGCGTACAGCGCTTCCGCGTCCAGCTGTTGGGGATCAGTGTGGGACATATTCGTCAAAGTATTGTTGCAGGATGATGGCGGCGGCGCGGTCGTCGATGATTTCGCCGCGCTTGGCGGCGATCATGGCGGAGGAGTAGCGCTCGTCGACCAGCACCACAGGGAGGTTGAAACGGCCGTTCAGCTGGTTGGCGAATTTGCGGCAGCGCGCCGTCATTTCGTGCTCTGCCCCGTCCGGGTGGAAAGGCAGGCCCACAATCAGCCTGGTCGGCCCCCATTTATCGATCAGGGCCTTGATTTCGGCGAAGCGGACATCGTTGACGGCGGATTGAATGACGGCCAGGGGAGAGGCCTGGCCGATCATTGTGTTTCCCATTGCGACACCGATGCGTTTAATGCCGAAGTCGAAGCCTAAAACAGTTTCCGGACTATGCATGACCCGCTTCGGAATTGAGCATCAGCGGATCGAAGCCCAGCAGTTTCATGGCGGCGTTGTAGCGTTCCTCGATCGGCACATCGAACACGATGCGCGGGTCGGCGGCGACGGTCAGCCAGCCGTTGCGCGCCAGCTCGTCTTCCAGCTGGCCCGGGCTCCAGCCCGCGTAGCCGATCGACACCATCATGCGTTCCGGGCCGTGGCCGCGCGCCACGGCTTCCAGCACGTCGATGGAGGTGGTGAAGGCGACATCGCTGGTCACCGTCAGCGAGGACGAATAGTGCGCGCCCGGGGTATGGAGCACGAAACCACGGTCGTCCTGCACCGGGCCGCCGAACATGATCGGCTCGGATTCCAGGTGGCGTTCGGCGGCGGACGACACTTCCAGGTCGATCCGGTCGAACAGCACTTCCATGGTCATATCGGTTGGCTTGTTGATCACGACGCCCAGCACGCCGTTTTCATTGTGTTCGCATACATACACGACCGTCCCGCCAAAGATCGGGTCTTGCATGGATGGCATGGCGATCAGGAAGTGATTCGCCAGGTTGAGCGCAGGGGCAGTCATAGGCGCCTTTAGCTCCTTCAGTTCACTAGTTTCCGGTAACAATCCCGGCACAGGCATGCTTCTGGTCAATTTGACTTTTTTCATGATTGCTCTCTATGCAGGACTGTTAAGAGTTCTTTACTGTAATATCCGCGCTGCAACTGCCGGATATACCCACAGTTTACTATGAATTGCCGATCCAGCCATGAAAAACGCCCTCGTCTGGTTGCGCCGTGACCTAAGGTTGTTCGATCACGCCGCCTTGCATCATGCACTTGCCTCTGGTGCAACAGTCTACTGCGCCTTTATTTTTGACCGCGCCATCCTGGATTCCCTGCCCGCCGCCGACCGCCGGGTGGAGTTCATCCATGACACGCTGGCCGCCCTCGCCGCCGAGCTGGAAGCCGCCGGTGGCCACCTCATCGTGCGGCACGACCTTGCCGAAACGGCAATCCCGGCCCTGGCCGCCGAGCTCGACGCGCAGGTGGTGTACGCCAACCACGATTATGAGCCGGCCGCCATCGCGCGCGACGCGGCCGTGGCGCGCGCGCTGGCCGCCGCCGGGCGCCAGCTGCGCACCTTCAAGGACCAGGTGGTGTTCGAGCGCGACGAGGTGCTGACCCAGGGAGGCAACCCGTTTTCCGTCTTCACGCCCTACAAGAACGCCTGGCTGCGCAAGCTGGAGGCCGACCCGTCGGTGCTGGCGCCGTGGACGGTGGAGCCGGGCAGCGCGCGCCAGCCCGGGCGCTTTGCGCCGGGCCGCAGCGAGTTGCCCACGCTGGCCGACATCGGCTTCGAGCGCACCAACCTGCACGAACTGGGCATCGGCAACGGGCCGCAGCTGTTCGACGACTTCCTGGGCCGCATCGCCGACTACGGCGTGGCGCGCGACTACCCGGCCATCAAGGGGCCGTCCTACCTGTCGCTGCACCTGCGCTTTGGCACCGTGTCGATCCGCCACCTGGTGCGCACGGTGATGGCCATGTCGGCGCGCGGCGCGGCCGGCGAAGGCGGCGCGGTCTGGCTGTCGGAGCTGATCTGGCGCGAGTTCTACATGCAGATCCTGTACCACAACCCGCATGTGGTGGGCGGCTCGTTCAAGCCGGCCTACGACAAGATCGAATGGGAGAGCGGGCCTTACGCGCAGGAGCTGTTTGCCGCCTGGTGCGAGGGCCGCACCGGCTATCCGCTGGTGGACGCCGCCATGCTGCAGCTGAACCGCACCGGCTATATGCACAACCGCCTGCGCATGGTGACGGCGTCCTTCCTGTGCAAGGACCTGGGCATCGACTGGCGCTGGGGCGAGGCCTACTTCGCGCTGCACCTGAATGACTTCGACCTGGCGGCGAATAACGGCGGCTGGCAGTGGGCTTCCTCGTCCGGCTGCGACGCCCAGCCCTACTTCCGGATTTTCAACCCGGTGACGCAGTCGCAGAAATTCGACCCGGAAGGGAAATTCATCAAGCGCTACCTGCCGCAGCTGGCCGGCCTGTCGGCCAAGGAAATCCACCTGCCGCGCAAGCCCATCGTCGAGCACGACGAGGCGCGCAAGCGCACGCTGGAACGCTACGCAGTGGTGAAAACCGCATAAACAAGAAAACCAGGGTACGACCCTGCGGGTCGGACCCTGGTTTCCAGGTTGCCGGTTCTTCCGCCGTTTAGCGGCGCTGCGGCAGCAAGCCGGCAATCGCCCCCAGCAGGATATCTTCCTGGAACGGCTTGCCGAAGTAGGCATTCACGCCCAGCTGCAGCGCATAGTTGCGGTGTTTGTCCGCCGAACGCGAAGTGATCATGATGATCGGGATCTCGCGCGTCGCCTCGTCGCCGCGCACGTTGCGGGTCAGGTCGAAGCCGTCCATGCGCGGCATTTCAATATCCACCAGCATCAGCTCCGGCAGGCGATCCTGCATCTGCTCCAGCGCATCCACGCCGTCTTTCGCCAGCATGACGTGATAGCCCTCGCGCTCCAGCAGGCGCTGGGTCACCTTGCGCACGGTGAGCGAATCGTCCACCACCATGATGGTGCCGTGGGCGCGGCTCGGCGCCGACGCCTCGGCGCCATCCGGGCTGGCCGGTGCCGGCGCCGGGGTGGCGGCCGTCTTCGGCGCCAGTTCCGGATGCTGCGCCACGTGCAGCTGCAGGGCCACCGGATTCAGGATCAGCACGATCTCGCCCGAACCGAGCACGGTAGCGCCGGCGATACCGGGCATGCGCGACAGCTGCGGGCCGATGTTCTTGATCACCACCTCGCGGTTGCCGACGATTTCATCGACGTGCAGCGCGACGCGGTCGGCGCCGTTACGCAGCATCATCACCGGCGAGGAACGCTGCAGCAGCGGGCGCGCTTCGCCGTCGCCCAGCAAGGTGGCCAGGTAGCGCAGCGCGATATGCTGGCCGTGGTGCACCACGGCGCCCTTGGCGGTGGCCTCGGCCAGCGCGCCTTCCTTCATCTGCAGCACCTGCTCCACCATCAGGGCCGGCACCGCGTGGATGCGGCCGCCCGCGGAAATCAGCACCACCTGGGTCACCGCCAGCGTCAGCGGCAGGCGGATGGTGAAGCGCGTGCCTTTGCCCGGCTCGCTGAAAGTTTCCACGCGGCCGCCCAGGGCCTGCGCCTCGGACAGCACAATGTCCATGCCCACGCCGCGGCCGGCCAGTTCGGTCAGCGTGTCGGCGGTGGAGAAGCCAGGCTGGAAGATCAGGTTGGCCGCTTCGGCATCGCTGATCTCCTGCCCCTCGGCCAGCAGGCCGACGCTGCGCGCCTTGGCGCGGATGCGCTCCAGGTCCAGGCCGGCGCCGTCATCGCTGAACTCCAGCACCACTTCGTTGCCCTGCTGGCTGACCTGCACCAGCAGTTCGCCGGTCTCGCCCTTGCCGTGCTCGACGCGCTGTTCGCGCGGCTCGATGCCGTGCACGATGGCGTTACGCAGCAGGTGTTCAAACGGCGCGGCCATGCGTTCCAGCACGCTGCGGTCCATTTCCACGCCGCCGCCGCGGATGTCGAGGTTGACGCGCTTGTCGGTTTCCTTGGCGCCCTGGCGCGCCACGCGGAACAGGCGCTCGGAGATGCTGTTGAACGGCACCATGCGCACGCGCATCAGGTCGCGCTGCAGGTCGCGCGTCATGCGCGCTTGCTGGCCCAGGTCGCCGGAGGCGCTGTCGATGGAGCGGATCAGGCCTTCGTGGAAGGAGGCCACGTCGTTCACCGATTCGGCCATCATGCGGGTCAGTTCCTGCAGGCGGGTGAAGCGGTCGAACTCCAGCGGGTCGAATTCGCGTTCGCCGGCAATCGACATGCGCGAGGCGATCTGCGATTCGGCCTGCATTTCGACTTCGCGCAGCTGGCGGCGCAGGCGGTTCAAGTTTTCGTTGAAGTCGGAGACGGCGGTGCGCAGCGCGCCCACTTCGTTTTCCAGGCGCGAGCGGGTGATCGACACTTCACCGGCCTGGTTCACCAGGCGGTCAAGGATGTCGGCGCGCACACGCACCAGCGGCGACTTGGCGCCGGCGTCGGCATCGTCGGCCTTGGCCGCCGGCGCCGGCTTCGAGGCCAGTCGCGCTGCCAGGGCGGACAGCGATGGCGTGACGCTGGCCGCGCTGTCGGTCGGCTGCGGCGCAGGCGCGCCGCTCTTTTCCGCTTCCGCCGCGGCTTGCGCGGCGGCCATCGCGGCGGCGTAAGCCTCCGGGTTCTGCAGCTGCTCGAACAGCAGCAGGGCGTGGTCGTAGTGCGCCATCAGCTCATCGAACGAGTGCTGCGAGGCGCTGCCCGCATGCACCATGTTTTCGATGTGCGTTTCGATCTCGTGCGCGTGCTGGCCGAGGCGCATGGCGCCGGCCATGCGGGCGCTGCCCTTTACTGTGTGCAGCACGCGCTGCAGGCTGTGGGCGTGGCTGAAATCGCTCGGCTTGGCATGCCAGGCGCGCAGGGTTTCGCCAATCTGCGGCAGCAGGTCGGCGCCCTCTTCCAGGAAGACCGGCAGCAGGTCGGGGTCCAGCTCGTCGTGCAGGTCGGTCTGGCTGGCGCCCAGCAGGTGCGGGCTTTCCTGCAGTTCAACCACCTGCACTTCGCTTGGCGAGGCGTGGTCGAGGTCCACTGCGTCGTCGATCGCTTCGCCGGCCGCCAGGGCGGTGGCGTCGATGGCGTCCACTTCGATTGCCGCTTCGGCGGCGGCGGCGTCTTCCTCTGCGCGCAGGGCGGCGGCTTCGGCTTCGGCTTCGGCGGAAGCGTCGCTCTCGGCGGACGCGTCGGCTTCGGCGGCGACGTCGCTGGCGTCGAGCGGTTCGGCTGCTTCGACGGTGACGTCGCTGGCGGCAACCGCTTCGGTAGCTTCAGCACTGCTGTCGCCGGCTTCGATAGCTTCGACCGCTTCAATGACTTCAATGGCTTCGGCGGCCGGCGGTACCAGGTGCAGCCCTTCGGCTTCGGGCGCGGCTTGCTGCAGTGCCGGGGCGTCGAAGGCGTCGTCGAAGGCGGAGTCGAACAGGTTGTCGATGTTCTCATCCTGGGTGACGACTTCCTGCTTCGGCTTGACCGTGCGTTCCGGCGCGGGCGGCGGGTCGGCGATCAGGCTGTGGTAGGTGTCGCTGAACAGCGCGTCGAGGCGCTGTTCCAGCTGTTCGGTCGGCGCTTCGCCGACGATGCTGTCGAGACGCGCGTCCAGCGCTTCGCCCGCTTCCGGCGGGTGCGCCAGCTGGTCGCGCAGCTTGTGCAGCGCCTCGATCAACTCCGGTTGCTCGGGCGGCAGTTCGCCGGTGGCGAAGCTTTGCAGCATCTGCCGGATGCGTTCAATGGTGAAGTCGAACAGGTCGTGCTGGCTTGCGTCCAGCTGCGGGGCCGGGGCCTGCAGCTGCTGCAGCGTGGTCTCCAGGGCATACGACAATTCGCGCAGCGGCTTGAAGCCTACCGTGCCGGAGGTGCCGGTCAGGGTGTGCACGGCTTGCAGCGCTTCGGCGTTGACCGGGCGCTGTTCGTGGCGCCATTCGCCGAAATCGCGCGACAGCAGGCGCACCAGCTCGTCGGTTTCGGCCATGTAGATGTTGTACAGCGGGAGCGGGATCGCCAGGCGGCCCACGAATTTCATATTGTCGTCCGCCGGCGGGACGGGCGGCACCGGCGCGGTGGCGCTCGGGAATTCGATGACGTTCGTTGGGCGGGCTGCGGGCGCCGCGTCTTCTGCCAGCGCAGCGGCTGCTTGGGTGTCGTCCTCAGCTGGCAGGGCGTCGAGCGTCAGTTCCTCCAGCTCGAATGCGGCGGTGTCGGGGTTCGCATCGGCGGCGCCGGTGTCGGCGTCTGCGGCGGCCGCACCGCTTGCGCCAGCAGCGGCATCATCAGCCGTGGCGACGGCATCGGCAGCAGCGGTGTCGCTGGCGGCATCAGTGGCGACGTCGGTGGCCTCCGCGCTGGCGGCAGCGGCATCAGCGTGCGCTGCGGCGGCAGCGTCGTCGGCAACGTCGGCAACGTCGGCAACGTCGGCGTCGGAGGCAGCGGCAGTATCGGCGGTGTCGGCGTCGGCGGCAGCGGCAGTGTCGGCGTCGGCGGCGGCGGCAGTGCCGGCGGTGTCGGCGTCAGCAGCAGCATCGGCGGCGTCGACATCGGCGGCCACGGCATCGGCGACGGCGTTAGCGGCATCTGCGTTGGCGGCGCCTGCGTCTGCGGCAGCAGCTTCAGATGGTGTAGGGGCAGCTTCTGCCGCCGGCTTGGCGGTTTGGGCGGTGGAGCCAGGATGTTCGAACGGGCCGCCATCCTGCACGCGCGCGGCTGCGGCCACGATCGGCACTTCGCTGCGCGACGAGTGGCCGGTAGCCACCAGTTCATCGACCCATGCCGACATTTCCGCGCTCGCATAATCGAGCAGGTCAAACAGGGTCTCGTTGCCGGCGCGTTCCTCGGCCAGCCACAGGTTCATCACCTTCTCGATTGCATGCGCGCCATCGCCAAAGCGGTTCAGGCCCACCATGCGGCTGCTGCCCTTCAGCGTATGGAAGGAGCGGCGCAGCATGGTCAGCGTCTCGACGCTGGAAATCTCGCTGTGCGGACGGGCCAGGGTCTCGCCGACAAAGGCCAGCACTTCCTGCGCCTCGCCGATGAAGATCTCCAGCAGTTCGGCCTCCACCGCCTCGTCGCCGGCCGGACTGGCTTCCGGCACGGGCGCGGTCAGTACCGGCTCCGGCGCCGCTTCCGGCTCCGGCAGCGCTTCTTCCAGCACCGGGATCGACTCAGGCCCCGAGATCTTCTTGAACGGCACCGCACGGAAAGTGCCATGCGCCGGATCGAAAGTGAAGCGCTCGCGCGCCCCGGCCGGGTTCTGCCCCAGCATGTCGACGAAGAAGCCCAGCGCGCCGACGTTCTGCGCGATCTCGTCCAGCGCCTTGGCTTCGTGCGCCGGGTCGGCATGGCCGGCCGCCAGGCGGCCGATTTCCAGCCGCACATGGGCCGCCGCATTCATCGCATCGTCCTGGTCCAGGATGGCGCAGGCGCCATGCAGCTGGTGCAGCACCTTGTCCAGGTCGGCCAACTCGGCGCGGTGCGCCGGGTCGGCGTAATACTCGTCCAGCACCTTTTCGACCTGGCGCAAGCCGGTCTTCATTTCCTGCGCCAGCGCCACCACGGTGTCGTCTTCGTGCAGCTGGCGCGCCAGGCTGCCCTGCCACTGCGACGCTTCCGGCGCCGCGCCGCCGGCCTGCAGGGCTTGCAGGCGCGCCGCAATGGTGTCGGCGTGGACGTTGAAATCGTCCGGCAGGTGGCGGATCTGGGTGATGCCATGCTCGGCGAACAGCAGCGACGTGGCCATCTCCAGCCCCAGCGCTTCGCTGCGGCCGACCCCGGCCACATTGCGCGCCGCCTGCGCCAGCTGGCGCATCAGCGCCGCCAGTGCGCCCAGGCCCAGCGTGTCGCTGGCCTCGGCCACTTTGGCCAGCGCCTGGCCGAATTCGTTTTCCAGCTCGGCGTTGCCGTCCTGCCCTTCCATGCGCTGCCAGGCGGAACGCGCCTGCGCAATGCCGTCGCGCGCGGCGGCCAGCGCCTCGTCGTCGATGCGGCCGTAGCGGCGCCCTTCAAAATCGTGCGGCACCATGCCGTCCAGCGCATAGCCGGCGCGCAGCTGGCGCGCCAGCGGCGGCAAGGTGGCCGGGTCGTTGGAGGCGATGAAGAACAGCGCCTCGCGCAGCACATGGTCCGGCAAGTCCGGCTCGCCGGCCGACAGGCGGCGCAGCTGCAGGTTGATCAGGCCAAAGAGCTGCTTCACATAACGGTTGCTTTCCTGCTGGCCGCCCACCACCAGCTCGGCGAAAGCCTGCATGGCGCGCCAGAACACGCGCGGCTTCTGCTCGCGCTGCTGGTCCGCCACATCGGTGATGGCCGCCTGCAGCGCCGCCGCGTGGATCGCCTGGCTACCGGCGTCGGCCGCCTTCAGGTACGGCAGCAACGCGCGCTCATAGCGCTGGCGCAGGGCCTTGTAATCGGGGGGGCCGCTTGGCGCACCGGCTGCCGGCAACGAGGACGGCAGTTCCGGCACGTGCGACACGTCCGGGAAGAACAGGTCGGCCGGATGCACGCGGTCGATGCCCAGCAAGTCCTGCACATCGCGGAAAAACGGGAACAGGCGCACCGGCTGGAACGGCGCCCCGGCCAGCAGCTCCTCCAGGAATTCCACCAGCGCCTGGTACATATTGGCCAGCAGCTGCGCGTGGTCCGGCGTGCACTTCAGGGTGCCGTCGCGCATGCGGTCGAGCACCACTTCGGCCAGCTGGGTGAGCAGCGCCACGCCGTCCACGTCCACCATCTGCAGCGCGCCGTGCGCCTGGTGCAGGTGGGACTTGGCATGCATCAGCGCCGTGGTCTGATCTTCCGGGTCACGCCCGCCGGCCTCGAACAGCGCCGTGCGGGAACGGGCCAGCGCTTCACGGATTTCCCCCATGACCCAGGACAGCGGCCCGGTGTCGTATTGCGGCAAGGCGGTGAAGGAAAAATCAGGTTTGCTCATAGATTCAATAATTTAAGCCACAACTTAGGCGCTAATGCGGAAACGCGACACGGAGTTCTTCAGCTCCTGCGCCAGCACGGTCAGCTTGCGCACCGACGATGCCGTTTGTTGGGTACCGTCCTGCGTCTGCTGCGTTACCTCAAGGATGTGCTGCATATTATGCGCAACGCCGTTGGCGGACGTCGCCTGCATGCCGGTTGCGTAGGAAATGCCCTGGATCAGCTCCGCCAGGCGGTCCGACACCTGCGAGATGTCCTGCAGCGCGGTACCGGCCGCATCGGACAGCTTGGCACCCTCGACCACACCCTGCGTCGATTTTTCCATTGCCGCCACCGCGTCGTGGGTGTCGGTCTGAATGGTTTTCACCAGCGCGCCGATCTGCTTGGCCGCTTCCGCCGAACGTTCCGCCAGGCGCTGCACCTCCTCCGCAACCACCGAGAAGCCGCGCCCCGCTTCGCCCGCCGATGCCGCCTGGATCGCCGCGTTCAGCGCCAGCACGTTGGTCTGTTCGGTAATGTCGGAAATCAGCTCGGTGATCTCGCCGATCTCCTGCGACGATTCGCCCAGGCGCTTGATGCGCTTCGAGGTTTCCTGGATCTGCTCGCGGATCTCGTCCATACCCTTGATCGCGTTCTGCACCGCCTGCGCGCCCTGGCGTGCCGCCGCCACCGACTGGCGCGCCACGTCCGCCGATTCGGCCGCGCTGCGCGACACGTCGGTAATCTCGTTGGCCATCTTCACAACGGTGTTGGACGCGTCCTGGATCTCCTTCGACTGCGCCTGCGATGCATTCAGCAGGTCGTTGGAAATGCCCTGGGCGTGGGTCGATGCCGCGGTAACCTGCTCCGCCGTCACCGTGACGCGGCCCACCAGGCCGCGCAGTTCTTCCACGGTGTAGTTAACCGAGTCGGCGATGGCACCGGTAATGTCTTCCGACACGGTCGCCTGCACGGTCAAGTCACCGTCCGCCACTTCCTGCAGTTCGTTCATCAGGCGCAGAATCGCGGCCTGGTTCTGCTCGTTCATGGCCTTCGCTTCTTCTTCCTGCTGCTGCGCTTTCAGGCGCATCGCTTCCGCTTCCTGGCGGCGGCGCTCGGAAGCGCGGCCACGGTTTTGCGAATCAAGCAGCAGCACGCGGCCGATGGCGCCGGCGGACACCAGCGTCATCAGCAGGCCAACCACCATCAGCCAGAAGGCGATACCGAGCGAGTCCTGCTCCTCGCGCAGCTTGCTTTGCAGGCTGGCGAAGCTGGCACGCACTTGTTCGTTTTCCGCGAACAGCAGGCGCTCCGCGCTCTTGGCGGCGGAGAATTTCTCCAGACGGTCCAGGATGAACTTGACCAGCTTGTCGTAGTCCTCGAAGCCCTTCTTCAGCGCCTGCAGGTTCTCGCGGGTTTCGCCGTCGCTCACGGCCGGCAGGCCAAGCGCCGAGCTGCCGGCCAGGAAGCCGTCCACGGTCTGGCGGAACACGGTGGCGTCGCGCCCCAGCTGGAACGCGGTCTCGGACGAGGAAATGCCGCCCTCGGTCAGGAAGGTCGAGGCGCTGCGGCTCATGCGCTGGGTCAGCATGCCCAGCTTGCCCAGGGCCGCCAGCTCTTTCGGGCTGCCGCCCTGCTTCAGGCGCGCCTGCGTCACTTCCTCGGTCAGCGCCAGCAGGTCGGGCGACATGGCGTTCAGTTTCTGCAGGGTTTCATCCAGGCCGGACAAGTCCCATTTGTACTTGGCGATGGTGGCGGCCGCCTTGTCGGAGGCCGACCACTTCTTGCGCGCATCGTTCAGCGACGGCAGCACCGAGCCCGGCGCGGAAATGATGGAACGGCCGGCATAGCGGCCGCCATCGGCCAGCACCAGCAGGGCACGGTTCAGTTCATTGCGCGAATCTTCCAGCTGGGCGGTGGCGTCCTTGTTGCCTTTAATCGCATTCGGCGCCGCCTTGCCGATACGCTGCGAGTGCATCAGCACGTCGGACGCGATCTGGGTCCGGGTCGATGCCACGCCGCTGTTGTACGCATTCCACGCCACGAACAGCACCGACAGCATGATCGACACGCCGAGCGTGCTGGTCAGCAGGCTCAGTTGGCGCTGGCTGGGCAGGTGGCCGATCAGGGGCAGCTTGACGTTGGCCGCGCTCTCGCCCACCGTGCTGCTGCGCAGGCGCTGCAGCAAGCCGCGCACGCCGCCGGCCGCTTCGGCCGCGTCGGCCGGGGCCGCCGCATCCGCCGCCACCTCCGGCTCGGCGATCGCTTCCGCCACTGCGGTGTTGCCATATTGCGAGTGGCTGAAACTGGAAAACTCCGAATTGGAGCCCAGCTCAGCGCTGGACTCCTGTGCGGAGCGCGAGAACCATTTAATTGCCATTACTACGTCCCCCGATAGCTTTTGATATTTTGGCGTCCGCCGGGCAGCGGTGCGCGTTACAGGCCGATTTGCAGGAATCGTGCTTCGCGCACCAGTTCCGCCAGGTCGAGCCTGGTCCACTGCTGCGCATCACGGTCTTGGAATTGCTGGTTGCCCCACAGGGGCAGCCGGCTGTCATGTGCTTGCTGTTCCATCTCATCCAGGTTGCGCAGGCCCAGCACACGGCCCGCCAGGATGGCGCAATTGAAGCCCAGGTGGCCGGCAAAGGTCACCAGGCGCGATTCCGGGCCCGGCGCGGCGCCGGCTTCCCCCATATAGCGGGCCAGGTCGACCACACCGACCAGGTTGCCGCGGATATTGGCCAGGCCGCGGTACCACTCTTGCGCCAGGGGCACCGCTGTCACTGCCTGGTACGGCACGATTTCGCCGACCTGGGTCAGGTCCAGCAGGCAGCGCCGGCCGCCCAGCAGCACGCCCAGCTCGCGCCCGGCGTTGCCCGTGCCGGCCTTGGCGGCCTGCATGCGTTCCAGCAGCGTCACCTGGTACTGGCGCAGGCGGCTGCGGCGTTCGGCGCCGGTCGGCGCCTGCTGGTCGATGGCCATGGCTTAACCGAGTGCGGCGATCTTGGCCAGCAGCTCGGCCGCATCAACCGGCTTGACCAGGTAATCCTTGGCGCCCTGGCGCATGCCCCAGATGCGGTCGGTTTCCTGGTTCTTGGACGAGCAGATAATGATCGGCACGTCCTGCAGTTCCGGATCCTTGGCGATGGCGCGCGTGACCTGGAAGCCGTTCTGGCCCGGCATCACCACGTCCATCAGGATCAGTTGCGGTTTATCAGCCTTGATCTTGGCCAGGGCTTCTTCGCCGTTTTCCGCGGTGGATACGGTGAAACCGCTGCGCACCAGGATATCGGTCAGGTAATAACGCTCGGTAGGCGAGTCGTCGACGATCAGGATTCGTTGAATGGCCATGCTTTGCCTCTAGTAATGCAGTGTATTTTTTTATGCGCTGGCGGCCGCGGTATGCTCGCGCACCGCAGCCAGCAGGCTATCTTTGGTGAAGGGTTTGGTCAGGTAGGCGGCCGAGCCGACCATGGCGCCACGCGCACGGTCGAACAACCCGTCCTTGGAGGAGAGCATCAGAACCGGGGTGGAGTGGAACTTGGCGCTTTTTTTGATCAGCGCGCACGTCTGGTAGCCGTCCAGGCGCGGCATCAGGATGTCGCAGAAAATCAGCGCCGGCTGGTGGTCGTTGATTTTGGCCAGCGCGTCGAAGCCGTCCTCGGCCAGCACCACCTGGTAGCCGGCCTGGGTCAGGAAAATTTCGGCGGATCGACGGATCGTGCTGCTATCGTCGATTACCATGATTTTCAGTCCAGATCCTTGCGGTGTTGTCGTCATTTGGCAGATGTTAACCCTATAGTCTCGCTACGATAGCACAGGGATTTGGCCCGTGGCGCTATCTGCTGCTTAAAAGAAACACTTATTTAAATGACTACCTTGAAACACCTATTAGGTTAATGGAAACTCAATTGACCAGAATGCAATTTCAGATCGCCACCATCTCGAAATCATCCTTGCGCGCGCCGCATTCCGGGCAAGTCCAGTTCATGGGCACGTCGGCCCAGCGCGTCCCGGGCGCAATGCCCTCTTCCGGCAAGCCGGCGGCTTCGTCATAAATCCAGCCGCAGATCAGGCACATCCAGCTTTGGAATTCCTGGCTTGGTTCAATGCTGCTCACGTTGAGTCACCCTCTAATAAAGTAAAATGCTGAATTAGGTATCTTAATCTACCCGCCGTGCAAAACCAAACATCTCCCCTGATCCTGACCTTTGGCGCCGCCGACCCGGTCGGTGCGGTCGGCGTGCATGCCGACCTGGCCGTGTTCAACGCCCTTGGCTGCCGTGGCCTGGCCGTCACCACCGCCCTGCTGGTGGGCGACAGCGCGCGCGTCGAGGAGCAGCAGCACGTCGATCCCGACATGGTGGCCGACCAGGCGCGCATGGTGCTGGAAGACGTGCCGGTGCAAGCCTTCAAGGTGGGCGCGCTGGACAACCTGGAACACGTCTCCACCATCGCCGAAATCATGTCCGACTACCCGGACGCGCCGCTGGTGCTGGACCCGTTCGGCAGCCAGCTGCCGGAACACAGCGACGAGGAAGACCCGGAAGAATTGCTGACCGTGCTGCGCCAGCTGCTGGTGCCGCAGGGCACGCTGCTGATGCTGTCCGAAGTCGAACTGACGCGCATGGCGGAAACCTGGCGCGACCTGGGCAACGGTGAAACCATGGCCGACGACGCCGAACACCTGATCGACCTTGGTTGCGAATACGTGCTGGTAACCGGCACCAATGCCGGCGGCGGCCAGCGCGCCAACACCCTGTACAGCGGCGAAGGCGTGCTGCGCCACGACAAATGGAAGCACCTGCCCGGCCCCTTCGTCGGCGCCGGCGGCACGCTGTCGGCCGCCATCGCCGCCTGGCTGGCGCACGGCCTGGCCGTGCCGGAGGCGGTGGAACGCGCCGAGCAATACCTGTTCCAGACCCTGCTCCATGCCCAGCGCTATGGCATGGGCCGTTTTGTCCCTAATCGCTTCTTCAAGCCATGACTACTTCGAAAAACGACATCCTGTTTGAACGCGCCCAGAAATCCACCCCGGGCGGCGTGAACTCGCCAGTGCGCGCCTTCCGCTCCGTGGGCGGCACGCCACGCTTCATCACCCGCGCCGAAGGCCCTTACTTCTGGGACGCGGATGGCAAGCGCTACATCGACTATATCGGCTCCTGGGGCCCGGCCATCGTCGGCCACGCCCACCCCGAAGTGGTGAAGGCGGTGCAGGAGGCGGCCACGCGCGGCCTGTCCTTCGGCGCCCCGACCGAGGCGGAAATCGAGATGGCGGAAGAAATCTGCCGCCTGGTGCCGTCCATCGACCAGGTGCGCCTGGTGTCCTCCGGCACCGAAGCGACCATGAGCGCCCTGCGCCTGGCGCGCGGCGCCACCGGCCGCGACAAGATCGTCAAATTCGAGGGCTGCTACCACGGCCACGCCGACTCGCTGCTGGTGAAGGCCGGTTCCGGCCTGCTCACCTTCGGCAACCCGACCTCGGCCGGCGTGCCGGAAGACTTCGTCAAGCACACCATGGTGCTCGACTACAACAACGTGGAAGCGGTGCGCGCCGCCTTCGCCCAATACGGCAAGGAAATCGCCTGCGTCATCGTGGAACCAGTGGCCGGCAATATGAACCTGATCAAGGGCACGCCGGAATTCCTGGGCGCGCTACGCGAGCTGTGCACCGAGCACGGCGCCATCCTGATCTTCGACGAAGTGATGTGCGGCTTCCGCGTCGGCCTGGGCGGCGCCCAGGCGCTGTACGGCATCAAGCCGGACCTGACCGCGCTGGGCAAGGTGATCGGCGGCGGCCTGCCGGTGGCGGCCTTTGGCGGTTCCAAGGAGCTGATGTCGAAAATGTCGCCGGTGGGCGCGGTGTACCAGGCCGGCACCCTGTCCGGCAACCCGGTCGCGGTGGCGGCCGGCATGACCACGCTCAAGCTGATCCAGCAGCCCGGCTTCTACGAAGGCCTGGCGCGCAGCGCACGCCGCCTGGCCGACGGCCTGACCGCCGCCGCCAGGGAAGCCGGCGTCACCTTCTGCGCCGACGCCGAAGGCGGCATGTTCGGCCTGTATTTCAGCGCCAGCCCGCCCAACAACTACGCCGAGATGATGGCCGGCGACCGCGACAAGTTCAACGTCTTCTTCCACAAGATGCTGGATGAAGGCGTCTACTTCGCCCCGGCCGCCTTCGAAGCCGGCTTCGTCAGCGCCCAGCACGACGACGCCGTGATCGACGCCCCCATCGCCGCCGCGCGGTCAGTGTTCGCTACCCTCTAACTAAAAAAATGGGGACGGAAAAAATGGGGACGTAC